>NZ_JBQTCJ010000024.1:0-56843 GCF_052380005.1 Salinarimonas sp. NSM | reverse complement strand
ATCGCGGGGGCGCCCTTGGGCAGCGTATCGCCTAAGACGCGGCCGCCCACCGTCCCTATTCGGGCGCCGAGCCCGTCGGCGGCTAATCGCGCGGCGGCGGCGCGGGCGACCGGCGGCAGGTCGAACAGGACGAGCTCGGTCCTCGGCGCCCGCGCCGCCGCCGCGCGCAGGAAGGCGCCGGCGCCGCCGCCGACGTCCATCAGCCGCCGATGGCGGGAGACGTCGTGCGCCTCGAGGATCTGGCGGGCGACCATCGGCTGCGAGGCCGCCATCAGGTCGGTGTAGGCGCCCACCGCCTCGTCCGCGAGTGCGCCGGGCTCCGCGTTGCGGGCATAGGCCCAGTAGCGCGCCAGCGCGCCGCCGCCGGGCCCGCGGGCGAGGCAGGCGACGGGGTCGGCGAGGTCGTCGTAGAGGAGCGGGTGGTGCAGCGCCATAGGCGCGACGGCGGGGTTGCCGAGCACCGCGGCGCCGTGCGGCCCGAGCCCGATTCGCCCGCCCGCGCGCGCCTGCAGCAGGCCGATGGCGCAGGCGGCGTCGAGGAGGCGCTTGGCCCCCTCATCCGGCAACCCGGTGCGCGCGGCGATCGCGGCGGGGGCGAGCGGCGTCTCGCGCAGCATCTCGAACAGGTCGAGTCGCACGCAGGCGAGCAGCGTCTGCGTGTAGACGAAGCCCGCGACGATATCGAAGAGCGCTGCCGCCCGGCGCCGCGCGATGGGGCGGGTGAGCGGGAAGCGCTCGGCGAAGGCCTGGAAGCGCTCGCTGGAGACGAGCCTGTCGCGCCAGGAAAGGACGAGGTCGGGCAGGCGCATGGCCCTCGGGTCCGCTGTCTCGGGTGCGTGCGCCGCCTCAGGCGGCCACGCGCGCGAGGCTCTTGGGCACGAAGCGCTTGGCGGCGTGGTGGATCACCGCCTTGAGCTCCGTGGCGCCGTCGCAGGGCGGGATCGCGGCGATGGCGTCGGCGACGAGGCCCTCGAGCCGGTCGATCGCGCCCTCGACGCCGAGCAGGGCCGGCGCGCTGGCGCGGCCGTGGGCGGCGTCCTGCCCGGTCGGCTTGCCGATCTCTTCCGCCGATGAGGCGATGTCGTGGAGGTCGTCGGCGACCTGGTAGGCCTCACCGAGCAGCTCGCCGAGCGCCCGCCAGGCTTCCGGATCACCGCCCGCGGCGAGCGCGCCCGCGCGGGTCGCGGCGGAGAAGAGCGCGCCGGTCTTGGCGCGATGATAGAGGGAGAGGTCGATCGCCGGCTCGCTCTCCCAGGCCTGGCCCGCCACGATCCCGTAGGGCATGCCCGTCGAGGCGGCGATGGTGGAGACGAGGGGCGCGAGGCGCCGCGGCGCGGCGGCGCCGGCGTGCGCCAGCGTCTCGAAGGCGAGCACGATCAGCCCGTCGCCGGCGAGCACCGCGAGCGGCTCGCCGAAGGCGCAATGGACGGAGATCTTGCCGCGCCGGGTCGAGGCGTCGTCGAAGCAGGGCAGATCGTCGTGCACGAGCGAGGCGCAGTGCAGGAACTCGATGGCGATCGCCGCCGCCTCCGCGAGGCCCGGCTCGCCGTCCCCGCAGGCGGCGGCGACGCCGAGTGCGAGGCGCGGGCGGATGCGCGCGCCGCCGGGGAACACGGCGTAGCGCATGGCCGAGGCGAGCAGCGGCGGCGCGTCCGCCCCGCCGGCGCGGGCGAGCGCCGCCTCCATCGCTCTCTCGATCCGGGTCCCGGCGTCGATACGGACCTTCATGCAAGCCTCCCCGGATGTCGCGTTCCGGCGTGTCAACCGGTTTTGTCTGTATGGACTGTCAAGTCAGATTGACATAGCTTTCGCTGGTGTCAACGGCCAGGATGCTTCGGTGAACTTCGGACCCGCCCCCGTGGCAGACTTCGGACAAGATGGAACCGTCGTGATCGGCGCCGGCATCGCCGGCCTGGTCTGCGCCGTCCTGGTCGCCGCGTCCGGGCGCCCAGTGACGGTGCTCGAGCGCGGCGCCGCCCCTGGCGGCAAGATGCGCGAGGTGGTCGTCGACGGCGCACGTGTCGATTCGGGGCCCACCGTGCTGACCCTCCGCGGCGTCTTCGACGCGATCTTCGAGGCCGCCGGTGCGCGGCTCGACGAGCGGGTGGGCCTGCGGCAGGCGGAGATCCTCGCCCGCCACGCCTGGGAGGGGGACGCGCGGCTCGACCTCTTCGCCGACGTCGAGCGCTCGGCGGACGCGATCGGCGCCTTCGCCGGCGCGCGGGAGGCGAAAGGCTTCCGGGAGTTCTGCGCGGCCTCGGCGCGGGTCTTCGCCATGCTCGACGAGCCCTTCATCCGCGCGCCCGAGCCCTCGCTGCCCAAGCTGATGGCGAGCCGCGGGATGATGGGCGCCCACGAGCTCCTGGCGATCCGCCCCTTCACCACACTGATGCCGGCGCTCGAGGGCTACTTCCGCGATCCGCGCCTCGCCCAGCTGTTCGGGCGCTACGCCACCTACACCGGCTCCTCCCCGTATCTGGCCCCGGCCACGCTGATGCTGATCGCCCATGTCGAGCAGGCGGGCGTGTGGCTCGTCGAGGGCGGCATGCAGCGCCTGGCCGACGCGCTCCGGGCGCTCGCGGCGGAGAAGGGCGCCGCGTTCCGCTTCGGCTGCGAGGTCCGCGAGGTTCTGGTCGAGGGTGGGCGGGCCGCCGGCGTCGTGACGGCGCAGGGCGAGCGCATCCCCGCCGCCCGGGTGGTCGCCAACGCCGATTCGGGCGCGATCGCCGCCGGCATCCTCGGGCGCGAGGCCGCCCGCGCGGTGCCGTCCATGGGCACCGCGCAGCGCTCGCTCTCGGCGCTGACCGTCTCGCTCCGGGCCCGCACGCGGGGTTTCCCGATCACCCGCCACACGGTGTTCTTCTCGCGCGACTACCCGGCGGAGTTCGAGGCGATCTTCCGCCGCGGACGTCTGCCGGACGAGCCGACCGTCTACGTCTGCGCGCAGGATCGGGACGACCGGGGCGTGCGGATCGACGGCGCAGCCGAGGACGCGCCCGAGCGGCTGTTCATGATCGTCAACGCGCCGGCCACCGGCGACACCCGCCCCTTCAGCGAAGAGGAGATCGCCACATGCGAGACGGCGACCTTTCGACATCTGAACCGCCTCGGCCTGTCGGTGGAGCGCACCCGGGAGGCCACGCGGATCACGACGCCGAGCGACTTCGAGCGGCTGTTCCCGGGGACGGGGGGCGCCCTATACGGGCGGGCGAGCCACGGCTGGAACGCGAGCTTCGAGCGCCCGAGCGTGCGCACGAGGCTGCCGGGGCTCTACCTGGCGGGGGGGAGCGTGCATCCGGGAGCGGGCGTGCCGATGGCGGCCCTCTCGGGCTGGACGGCGGCGCATCTGATATCCCGCGATTCCGCTTCGACCGCACGGTCGCGGACGACGGGTATTGCTGGTGGTACGTCGACGTCCTGAGCGACGACGGCACATTAGGGCTCACCATCATCGCCTTCATCGGCAACGTGTTCTCGCCCTACTACGCCTTCGCGCGCCGCAAGGGCGCGAAGGCCGGCCGCCCCGCGGACCCGCACGACTTTCCCGCCATGAACGTCGTGCTCTACGGCCGGGGCCACAAGCGCTGGGCGCTCACCGAGCGCCGCCGCGGCGCGCTCTCGCGGGACACGACGACGCTGTCGATCGGCCCCTCGCAGATGCGCTGGGAGGGCGGCGCGCTCGTGGTCGAGTTCGACGAGCGCACGATGCCCGTCCCCGGGCGACTGAAGGGCCGCGTGCGGCTCTCGCCGTCCGGCCTCACGCCGCAGATCTTCGGCCTCGACGCCGGGGCGCGGCACATGTGGTGGCCGATCGCGCCGGCCTCGCGGGCGGAGGTGACGCTGGAGCATCCGGGCGTAACCTTCTCGGGCGACGCGTATTTCGACATGAACTTCGGCGCACGCCCGCTCGAGGCGGACTTCGACTGGTGGAACTGGTCGCGCGCGCCGACCTCTCGCGGCGCCTGCGTGCTCTACGATGTGATCCGGCTCGACGGCTCGCGCCAGGTGCTCGCCCTCGACATCGGCCGCGACGGCACGGTGCGCGACCTCGCGACGCCGCCGCTCGCCGCCCTGCCGCCCGGCGCGATCTGGCGCATGCCCCGCGAGACCCGCGCCGAGCCCGGCGGCGCCCCGCCCCGGGTGCTGAAGACCTTCGAGGACACGCCGTTCTACACCCGCTCGGAGATCGCCACGCGCCTCCTCGGCGAGGACGTGCGCGCCATGCACGAGAGCCTGTCGATGCCGCGGTTCACGCGCGGGTGGGTGCAGATGCTGCTGCCGTTCAGGATGCCGCGGACGGTTTGGTGATCGCCGCTCTTGCTACCGCGGCGGCCGTGCCGTGTCGCTCGCGCCGTCGGCCGGGCCCGGCTCCCGCTCGCTGCGCTCCGCCTTGCGGGCGAGTGCCGAGCGCTCGGGATCGCCCGAGAAGGCGTTCGCGGCGGCGGTGCGGTTCGACTTGCGGCGCAGGAAGAACGCGAACAGGCCGATCGCGAGGACGAGGACGAGCCCGATCGTCATCACGTTCTGCGCTTCGAGGAAATTCGCCCAGTCCATCGGAAGTTCTCCACCAATGCGTTGCGGAGCCCGCCGGTGCGGGCGTCGTCCGGGGCAACGACGACGGGCGCGCCGTGATCCATGCCCGCGTCCGAATGGCGCGGACGGACTCGCCACCTCCGCGCGGCGTGAACTAAACTGTCACACGAATCGGTCACCTTGCTTTGCGGAGCGGGTCCGTCGCACAGACGAGGCCCACGAACCGACGAGGATCGTGTGAAGCGTCGCACAGACCTTCCTCTCGACGATCACGGCAGACGCCGAAACCCCTCGGCTCGCCCCGGCGTTCTGCCCTTCGACCGCACCTGCTCCGTTCCGCCACCCCCCTCTCCTCGCGAGACGTTCCGGACGCTCCGACGCGGCGCCCGGGACGGTGGTCCCGCGTCGCCGCCAAGGAGACAGGCCGTTGAGCAAGCGTTACGACAAGCAGAAGCGCCGCACCCGTCGCTCCTTCGAATCCGGTGAGATCGTCGAGCTCCACGGAGGCCCCGCCAGCGGAAAATTCGAGCACGAGCGGGCGCTCGCTCCCATCAAGCCCCTCAACGCGACGCAGGCCGCCTACCTCGCGGCCCTCAAGGCCAACCCTCAGACGATCGTGCTGGGGCCCGCCGGCACCGGCAAGACCTGGATCGCCGCCGCCCATGCCGCCGATCTCTTCCGCCAGAGGCGCATCGGCCGCATCGTCCTCACCCGCCCCAACGTCCCCGCCGGCCGCTCGCTCGGCTTCTTCCCGGGCTCGCTCGAGGAGAAGTTCGCGCCCTGGGCCGCGCCGGTCGTCGAGACGATCCGCGAGCGCATCGGGCGCGGGGCCTTCGACATCGCGCTGAAGAACGGCGAGATCGAGATGGTGCCCTTCGAGGTGATGCGCGGGCGCTCCTGGTCGGACACGTTCGTGCTCCTCGACGAGGCGCAGAACGCGACGCTCCAGGAGATGAAGACCTTCCTCACCCGGCTCGGCGAGGATTGCACGGCGGTGATCAACGGCGACGTCTCGCAGTGCGACCTCAAGGAGACGTCCGGCCTCGCGCAGGTGATCGCCATGATCCGCGCGCAGGGTCTGCCGGTGCCGATCGTCGAGTTCGATGCCGACGACATCGTCCGCTCGGGCGTATGCGCCATGTGGGTGCGCGCCTTCGGGGCGCTGGAGGGCGCGCACGCCGCCGTGTGACCCGGACGCGCGCCCGCGAGCGGGTGCGCGTCCACCCTTCCTTCAGGGCTCTGGCGCTAGCATGGGACGTGGCCCGGCTCCCGGTCCGCGGAAGGACGAACCCATGACCCTGCCCCATCGCAGCGCGGTCGTCGCCGGCGTTTCCTGGGCGGCGACCTTCGTGATCGCGCTCGCCCTCGCCCCGCGCCTCGCGGCGGACCTCGCGGCGCCCTCGCCGCGGCTCCTGGTGCTCGCGGGCACGGGCGCCCTGTTCATCGGCCTCGTCGCCTACCTTCAGCGCGAGATGGGCCTCGCCCTGCGCGCCGCGAGCTTCGGCGAGCCGTGCCGGCTGGTGACGAGCGGGAGCTTCGCGGTGAGCCGCAACCCCATCTACCTCGCCTTCCTGATCCCGCTCGCCGGCTTCGCGCTCTGGTCGCCCCTCGCGGCCGGGGCGGGCATGGCGCTCTACCTCGCAGCCATGACGGTTCTCGTCGTGCGGCCGGAGGAGCGCGCGCTCGCGGAGGCTTTCGGCGCCGAGTTCGAGATCTGGGCGCGGCGCACGCCGCGCTGGATCGGATTGCCGCGCCGGCGCTGGGCGAACGTCTCGCGCGCTTGACAGGCGCAGACCCGCGGCGGGACCATGGCGCGTCGTCCCCGACGAGGGAGCCGCCCGATGACCCGTCTCGCCGACCGCCGGCTGGCCTGCCGCCTCTCCCACGCCAGCGCCGCGGGCCTGGTCCTCGCCGCGCTCGCGGCCCCCGCGATCGGGCAGGAGCGTCCCGCGGCGGTCCCCGCGCCCGCGGCGACGAGCCTCGCGCAGCCCCTGCTCGGCCCGCACGCCTGCATGTGCCGCGCCTTCGGGCGGGCCTTCGAACCCGGCGAGCGGGTCTGCCTCTCGGGCCGGCTCGCGGAATGCACGATCGCGATCAACGTGATGAACTGGCGCCCCACGGGCGAGGCCTGCCCGCAGACGTGAGCGGAGCACTCGACCCGGCTCAGCGCCCGGTCTGGCGCTCGGCCTCGGCGAGGAGCTCCTGGAGATCGGGCAGCATCCGCCGCGCCGCCTGCGCGCCGAGGTCGATGACCTCGGCCGCCCGATGGAACTCGAACAGGCCGACGGCACCGAGCTTCGGCGAGACCATCAGGTCCGGCGGGTCCCCCGCGAGCCGCGATCGCGAGATGCGGTCCTGGGTTATGTTGAAGGCGTCGATCATCACGCTGGCGACGCCCGGCCCTATGCGTGGGCGCGCCGGGCGATTACGCACGCGGTCGGCGGCGCCGCGCACGGGGCCGAACAGGCCCCAGCGCCGCGGCTCCTCGATCACCGCCTCGACCACCTCGTCCTCCTCTTCGCCCTGGGGGTGCGGCTCGAGCGACTGGATGGTCGTACCACGCAGCTTTAGGTCGCCGTTGAGGTTGACGCACACGACGAGATCCGCGCCCAGCGCGCGGGCCGTCGTGACCGGCACGGGGTTGATCAGCGCGCCGTCCATCAGCAGGCGCCCGCCGATGCGCACCGGGTCGATGATGCCCGGCAAGGCGTAGGAGGCGTTCACCGCCTGGACGAGCGGGCCCCTGGTCAGCCAGACCTCGTGGCCGGTGCCGAGCTCGGTCGCGATCGCCGCGAAGGTGCGCGGCAGCTCCTCGATGCGCAACGCGCCGAGGTCGACCTCGAGCAGCCGCTTGAGCCGGTGCCCCGCGATCAGCCCCGAGGCGCCGATGTGGAAGTCGAGCAGGCCCAGAACCCGGCGCTTGGTCAGGCCGCGCGCGAAGGCCTCGACGTCGTCGAGCTTTCCCGCGGCGTAGCAGCCGCCGACGACGGCGCCGATGGAGGAGCCGGCGATCACGTCGGGCTCGATGCCGGCCTCCGAGAGCACCCGCAGCACGCCGATGTGCGACCAGCCCCGCGCCGCGCCGCCGCCGAGCGCGATGCCGATCTTGAGGCGGTGGCGGGAGCTGCGCTGCGGCTTCGCGCCGGGCTTCGTGCCGAGCGTCGGGGCGGGAGGCGACGCGTGCGGCACGGGGGACGCGGGAAGTGAGACGGGTGCCGGAGACGGCGCGGGCGCGGCGGCGAGACCGAGCGCCGTCTCGGCGAGACCCGCACCGGCCACGCCGGACCCTCCGAAGGCTCTCCGCGCCAGATCACCCAAAAGCATGCCGCACTCTCCCGAGCCGTCGCCCATCGTCTCCTTCGATCGATGAAGGAGATCTGAACAACGTATCGCGATCGTGGATCGATGCGGGAGATCGCGAAAAAAGCGTATCTCAGGGATCGTTGCGCTCGTGCACCGCAGGAACCGCCGCGAGCCGCGGCCCGCCGTCCCCCGTCACGACCCGGCGATAGAAGCACGCCCGCCGTCCGGTATGGCAGCAGCCGCCGTCGCCGCCCACCCGCACCCGCAGCAGGAGCGCGTCCTGGTCGCAATCGACCCGCATCTCGACGAGCGTCTGCACCTGCCCGGAGGTCGCGCCCTTGTGCCAGAGCGCCCCGCGCGAGCGCGACCAGTACCAGGCCTCGCCGGTCTCGAGCGTCATCGCCAGCGCGTCCGCGTTCATGTGGGCGAGCATCAGGATCTCGCCCGTGTCGGCATCCACCGCGATGGCGCTGACGAGCCCGTCCGCCCCGAACCGCGGCGCGAGGATCTCGCCCTCCTCGAGGGCGTGCTTGTCAGGGGCGGCGGGGAAGGTCGCGTGCGTCATCGGGCTCGGATCTCGGTGGCGGAGGCCGGGCCGATAGGTGGCGTGCGCGGGCGCGGCGCGTCAAGGGCTCGCCCGGGTTCATGCGCGCGCGGAAGCCGCCCGGGCGGGGTCCCGACCCCGCCCGAGGAAGCCCGCTACCCGTCACTTCCCCAGGCGCACCTGCGTGAAGAACCGGGCCTGCTCGGCGGGCTCCTCGCGGAAGACGCCGGTGAAGACCGTCGTCACCGTCGAGGCGCCGGCCTTGCGCACGCCGCGCATGGACATGCACATGTGCTCGGCCTCGATCAGGATGGCGATGCCGCGCGGACGCAGGGCGTCGTCGATGGCGTCGGCGATCTGCTGGGTCATGGTCTCCTGCGTCTGCAGGCGCTTGGCGAAGACGTCGACGACGCGGGCGAGCTTGGAGAGCCCCACCACGCCCTTCGACGGGAAGTAGGCGATGTGCGCCGAGCCGTGGAACGGCACCATGTGGTGCTCGCAATGCGAATGGAACGGGATGTCCCGCACCAGCACCATGTCGCCGTAGACCTCGACGTCCTCGAAGACCTTGGCGAGCACAGCGCCCGCGTCCTCCTCGTAGCCGCCGAAGAGCTCGCGATAGGCCTTGGCGACGCGCTTGGGCGTCTCCTTCAGGCCCTCGCGATCCGGGTCGTCGCCCGCATAGGCGATCAGCGTGCGTACCGCCGCCTCCGCCTCCTCCCGGCTCGGCCTGATGATCGTCTTCTCGCCGGCGTCGTGCGCATCCACACGCGCGGACAAGGTCTTAACCACGGCATCCATTGTGGCGCCTCCCGCTTCACATAACGCCCACGCTTACGCGCCGGCTCGCGCCTCGGATGGCGCTTCGCGGCACATGGCCGCAGCGAAGGTCGCGCGGCACGCGCTCGGTCCGACGCGCCGTGTCCCTCGCCCTCCGAGGCTCCACGGCCTATATTGTGCCTCGACGGGGAAATTACGAGCCGGACGTTGCCATGCTCGACGACATCTACAACGCGCGGATCCTGGAGCTCGCCGCGGACATCCCGCGGCTGGGCCGGCTCGCCGCGCCGCAGGCGAGCGCCACCGTGCGCTCGAAGCTGTGCGGCTCGACCGTGACCGTCGACCTCGTCGTCGCGGACGGACACGTCGTGGACTTCGGCCACGAGGTGAAGGCGTGCGCGCTCGGGCAGGCGGCGTCCTCGATCATGGCGCGCCACGTCGTCGGCGAGACGCCGCAGGCGCTGCGGGCCCTGCGCGAGACGATGCGGGCGATGCTCGAGCACGACGGCCCGCCACCCGCCGGCGCCTGGGCCGATTGCGCCGTGCTCGGTCCGGTGCGCGCCTTCAAGGCCCGCCACGCCTCGACGCTCTTGACCTTCGACGCCGTGGTGAAGGCGCTCGACGAGATCGAGAGGACGGCCGCGCAAGTCGCCTGAGCCTTGGCCTGAGCCGTGGCCCGAGCCTCACCGGTGCCGAGCGAGGATCGCGCGTACGGCGTCGACCATCGTCGCTTCCGGGACGGAGACCTGGGCGGGCCGGGCGGCCTTCCACTCCTCGTTGGTCTCGATCGTCGCCGACGCCTTGGAACCCTCGACGAGATCCTTGATCTGGACCTCGCCGCGGTCACGCTCCTCCGAACCCTGGATGATCACGCAGGGACTGCGGCGGCGGTCGGCGTACTTCATCTGCGCCTTCATCCCGGCCGAGCCGAGATACATCTCGGCGCGGATGCCTTCGCCCCGCAGGGTGGCGACGAGGCGCTGATAGTCGACGACACGGTCCTTGTCCATCACCAGCACCACGACGGGCGCCTGCGGCTCGGCGCCGGCGACGATGGGGCTGTTCACGAGCCGCAGCGCCGAGAGGAGCCGCGAGACGCCGATGGAGAACCCCGTCGCCGGCACGGGCTCGGCCCGGAAGCGCCCGACGAGCCCGTCGTAGCGCCCTCCCCCGCCGATCGAGCCGAAGCGCACGGGCACGCCGTCCTCGTTGGTGACGGGGAAGGTCAGCTCGGCCTCGAAGACGGGGCCGGTATAGTACTCGAGGCCGCGGACGACGGAGGGGTCGACCTTCACGCGGTCCGCGTAGCCCGACGCTGCGATCTGAGCTGCGATGTCGCGCAGCTCCCCGACGCCCTGCGCGCCCCGTTCCGAGCCGGCGACGACGGCGTCCAGCGCCGCGAAGGTCTCCTCGAGCGTGGCGCGCGCCGCCTCGGTGAACGCGACGACCCTCTCGGCCTGGCCCGCATCGAGCCCGGCCCCCTTCGTGTAGTCCCCGCTCGGGTCCATCCGCCCCTCGCCGAGCAGCGCGCGCACGCCGTCCACTCCGACCTTGTCGAGCTTGTCGATCGCCCGCAGCACGACGAGGCGCCGCCCGGCCTGCTCCTCGCCGGCGAGCCCGATTGCTTCCATCACCCCGTCGAGGACCTTGCGGTTGTTCACCTTGACGACGTACTGGCCGGCGAGCCCCAGCCGGTCGAGCGTGTCGGCCGCCATCATGCACATCTCGGCGTCCGCCGCGACGGAGGCGGCGCCGACCGTGTCGGCGTCGAACTGCATGAACTGCCGGAAGCGCCCCGGCCCGGGCTTCTCGTTGCGGAAGACCCAGCCCGCGCGATAGGAGCGGTAGGGCTTCGCCAGCGACTCGAAGTTCTCCGACACGTAGCGGGCGAGCGGCGCGGTGAGGTCGTAGCGCAGCGACAGCCACTGCTCGTCCTCGTCCTGGAACGAGAACACGCCCTCGTTCGGGCGGTCCTGGTCGGGCAGGAACTTCCCGAGCGCGTCGGTGTACTCGACGAGGGGCGTCTCCACCGCCTCGAAGCCGTAGAGCTCGTACACCGCGCGGATCTCGGCGAGCATCCGCTCGGCGGCGGCGAGCTCGCCCGGGCCGCGGTCGACGAAGCCTCGCGGCACCCGCGCCTTCAGCCGGTTCGCCTTCGCGTCGTCCGATTTGCCCTGCTTGGCCATGATGCGTCCCGCCCGTGATCCGAGCGCCACGCGATAGCGCGCGCGCGCCCGGGGGGCAACCCGCGCCGACGGCGCGCGTCGCTCAGGCCGCGGTCCAGAGGCTCACGGGAAGCGGGACGAGCAGCTCCGCCACCGGCGTCTCGACGCCGAAGGTCCGCGCGCTCGCCCGCTCGCCGAGCGCCTCCTCCAGCCGCGTGTCGACCAGGTCGTCGGGCACGACGAGGCGCGTGTCGCCCCACCACTCGGCCGGCGGGGCGATCGCGTCGCCGCCGATCAGCGCCCCGCCCATCAGCCGCCCGGCCACCGCGATCGCGAGCGAGGAGGAATGCCGCCGCGCGAAGGCGACGACGTGCGAGGCCCGCCGCCCGCGCACGCCGAGCGGGACGTACTCCCCGTTCGCGAAGAGATCCGGCAGCGCCAGTCGCGCCGCGAGGCAGCGCGCGATCACCCGCTGCTTGATCCGCCCGTCGCGGAACCGCGCTGCGAGATCGGCCAACGGCGCGCCCTCCGCCAGCGCCGCCTCGCGGGCTTCGTAGTCCACCGGGTCACGGTTGTCCGGGTCGACGAGGGAGAAGTCCCAGAACTCGCGGCCCTGGTAGCAGTCCGGCACGCCGGGCGCCGTCGAGCGCAGGAAGACCTGCACGAGCCCGTTCGCCGCGCCCGCCGGCGCCAGTGCCTCGACGAAGGCGTGCACGGAGGCGAGGAAGGCCGGTGCCACCGCCGGATCGGTGATTGCCTCGACGAAGCGGGCGCAGGCGGCCTCGTAGTCGGCGTCCGGCTCCGTCCAGGACGAGTTGAGCTTGGCCTCGCGCAGCGCCTTCTCCTGCCAGCGCACGAGCCGCGCGCCGAGCCGCTTCACGCCCTCCGCGTCGTCCGGCGCGAGGCCGTAGGGCCAGGCGCCGAGCAGCATCTGGTAGAGGACGTACTCGTCCGCCGGATCGACGGCGTCGCGCGTGTGGCGCTTGTTGATGTCGAGCCAGGAGCCCACCCGATCCGCCCACTCCGCGGGAACCTCGGAGAGCGCCGCGAGGCGGGCGCGCACGTCCTCGCCGCGCTTGTGGTCGTGGGTCGCCGTGGCAATCATCCCGTGCGGGAACAGCTCGGCGCGCTCCAGCGACTGCGCATGGAAGGCGTCGCGCGACACGGCGAAGCGACCGGGGTCCGAGCCGACCTCGTTGCGCGAGACGAGCCGGCCGTAGCGGTAGAACGCCGTGTCCTCGACCGACTTCGCCGCGACCGGCGCGCAGAGCTGCTGGAAGGCGACGACGGCGCGCGCGCGGATCTCCTGGTCGGCGACGCCGACGCCCGAGATCCAGCCCGCGACGAGATCGACGATCGGCGCCTCGCCGGGGCCCGCCATGTCCTTGGCTGCGGCGACGGCACGCTCCAGGATCGGCGCGTCCGCGCCCGGCGCCGCACCGGCGGTGGCGTAGGTGCGGTAGGCGGGGAAGGCGGCGACGAGGGCGACCAGCGCGCGGCGCAGCGCGTGGTAGGTGACGTCGCGGGTCTCGAGGTCGCGCCGGGCGAGGTCGTGGAAGGCGTGCGCCACGGCGTCGAGCTGGCCGGCGAAGTTGCGCACCAGCATCTCGTTGCGCGCATCGAGCTCCTCGGAGGCGAAATCCGGATAGCGGCCGGAGACCTCGCTCCACAGGTCGGTGAACATCTCCTCGCCGTCGGGATCGTGCAGGAGCCCGCCGACGGCGTCCATGAACTCGTAGCCGGTGGTGCCGTCCACCGCCCAGTCGGTCGCGAGCGTCTCGTCGTGGGCGAGGATCTTCTCGACGAGCACGATCGCCGGCCCCTCCGGCGCCTCGGGCGGGCGCTGCGGCGCGATCTCGGAGAGCCGCTCGCGCAGGCGCCTTCCGTAGCCGGCGGGGTCGGCGAGGCCGTCGACGTGGTCGATCCGCAGGCCGTCGATCAGGCCCTCGGCGTAGAGGCGGAAGATCTCGGCGTGCACGCCCTCGAACACGTCCTCCTCCTCGACCCTGAGCCCCGCGAGCTCGGTGATGTCGAAGAAGCGCCGCCAGTTGATCTCGTCGCCCGCCGTGCGCCACCAGGCGAGGCGCCAGTTCTGGCGCTCGAGGAGCGGGTGCAGCGTCGCGGGCTCGGACACCCGCGCGAGCGCCGCCTCCAGCGTCTCGCCGGCCATCTCGGCGAGCGCGAGGCGCGCCTCCTTGAAGGCCTCGGGCGTGCGCGCCTCGTCGAAGCGCTCCGCCAGCGGCACGAGCGCGGGGTCGCCGGCACGCAGGATCTCGCCGTAGTCGCCGGGGTTCAGCGGGAAGCGGTGATGGTAGTAGGCCGCGCAGAGCCGACGCATCCGTGGATCGAAGACGATCGTGATCTCGCCGTTCGCCAGCACCTCGCCGTAGGGCGCGCCGAGGAAGGGGGCCGCGACCTTCCCCTCCAGCACGGGGTCGGGCGTGTTCCAGTCGATGTCGAAATAGTGGGCGTAGCGGCTCGCCTGCCCGTTCTCCAGCACGTCGAGCCAGAACCGGTTGTCCGCCCCGCCCACCGCCATGTGGTTGGGCACGATGTCGGCGATGAGCCCCATCCCGTGCCGGCGCGCAGCGGCGACGAGCGCGCGCAGGCCCTCCTCGCCGCCGATCTCGGGATCGACGTCGGTGAAGTCGACGCCGTCGTAGCCGTGCACGGAGCCCCGCCGCGAGGCGAGGATCGGCGAGAGGTAGAGGTGGCTGATGCCGAGCGCCGCGAGGTAGGGCACGACCCGCTCCGCCGCCGCGAACGGGAACTCCCGGCGCAGCTGCAGCCGGTAGGTGGCGCGCGGAACGCGCGGGGCCGTCGCCGGGGCGTTCGGGGTGTCGTGCGTCATTGCTCGAGCCTTCCTCGCGGCCGCGCCGCGGATGCAGGACGCCGACGGTCTCCCCTCCCCCTCGTGGGGAGGGGCCGGGGGTGGGGGGCGTGCAGGACTGCGCGCCTCGGTCGATGCCGTCCTCGGAAGCCGTCCATGGCGGCCGGTCTCGGAGGACGGCATCGGCCGCCCCAGAGCAGTTCACGCCCCACACCCCTAGCCCCTCTCCACGAGGGAGAGGGGGACCGCGTCGCGGCCTTCGCGACGGTCTCGCCTCGCCTCGCGTCCCGGTCCGCCGGAGCGGACGCGGTACGTCGGCGTCGCTCATGACCTCCGACCCGGCTCATCTCTCCCCCCGCGGCCGGGCCTGCGCCAGCAGCGCCATGCGGCGGCGGGCCGGCGTGTCGTCGAGGCCCTGGAACGGAAGCCGCCTGCGCCAATTCGGATGCTCGTCGAGGGTTCCGGGCAGGTTGGGCTGCTCGACGAGGCCGTGCAGGTCCTCCGCCGGCAGGATCGCGAGGGTCGATTCCGTGCGTGCCACGAAGCCGAGCGCGGCGTCGACGACCGGGTCCGTCTCCTCCACCGGCGGCGGATCGCCCTGCGCGGTGCCGGCGGCGACGAAGGCGTCCCACAGCTTCCCGCGATCGGCGTCGCGCTCGGCCAGCTGTGTCTCGTGGAAGGACGCGTCGCCGTGGCCGACGCGCTCACGCCAGGCGACGTCGTTGCCGCGCCACCAGCCGGCCACGGTGGGCAGGTCGTGCGTCGTGGTCATCGAGGCGGCGTGGCGGGCGTAGGCGGCGGGCGGGGTATAGCCGCCGTCCCACTCGCGCTCGAACCAGAGCACCCGCATGCCGAGCACGCCCGCGCGATCGAGCCTCGGCCGGAAGCCGGGGGGCACCGTGCCGAGGTCCTCGCCGATCACGAGCCCGCCGGAGCGGTGCGACTCGAGCGCGACGAGCCGCAGCATGTCCTCCTCGGGGTAGGAGATGTAGCAGCCCTCGTGCGGTGTCATGCCCTGCGGCACCACCCACAGGCGGCGAAGGCCCATCGCGTGGTCGATGCGCACGCCGCCGGCGCAGCGCAGCGCCGCGCGCAGGGTCGCGAGGAAGGGCGCGAAGCCCGTCGCCTGGAGCGCGCGGGGCGAGAAGTTGGTGAGCCCCCAGTCCTGGCCCGTCGGCCCGAGCAGGTCCGGCGGCGCGCCGATGGAGAGGCCGTCGAGCACGTCCTCGCGCCGCGACCAGACGTGGCTGCCCCCGCCGTCCATACCCACCGCCAGGTCCGCGACGAGGCCGATCGCCATGCCCGCGGCCTTCGCCCGCGCCTGCGCGTCGGACAGGGAGCGCTCGGCGAGCCATTGCAGGAAGGCGTGGAAGACGACCTCGTCCACGTGCTCGTGGCAGAAGGCGTCGACCGCGGCGCTCCCGGGGTCGCGGTAGGGCTCCGGCCAGTCGTGGAAGCCCGCCCCGCCGAGATGCGCGTGCAGCGCCTCGTAGCGGGCGTGGTTCTCGAGGAGCGTGCCGCCCGCCGCGCGGAAGGCGGCGAAGTCGGCGCGGTGTCGGGCATCGCCGGAGGCGGCGAAGCGCTCGTAGACCGCGCGCAGCCGCGCGAGCTTGATGCGCGCGCCGGCCTCCCAGTCGACGAGGTCGCCGAGCGGCGGCGCCTCGCCGGGGAGATCGAGCGCGCCGAACACGGCGGTCGGGTCGGCGTAGAGGACGTTGTGGAACAGGCGCGTCGAGGGCGAATAGGGGCTGAAGCGCGACGCGTCCGCGGCGAAGCCCGCGTGCGACGGGCTCATCGCCACCACGTCCGCCCCGCCGCGTCCGGCGGCCTCGCAGAATTTGGCGAGCGAGCCGAAGTCGCCGAACTCCTCCCCCGCCCGCGGCGGGAGCGAATAGATCTGCGCGGCGACGCCGAAGATCGGCCGCCCCCCTGTGGCGTCCTCCACGCGCACGCCGTGCGCGGGGGCGACGGCGAGGGTGAGGTGGTGATCGCCGATCTCGAGGCCGTGATAGCCGGGCTCCAGCACCGGCGGCAGGCTCATGCCGCCGGCGGAGGGGGCGAGGCGCATCTCGCGACGCCCGCCGTGCTCGTGGCGCAGCACGGCGACGGCGCTCTGCGCGAACGCGGGCGGCAACGGCGTCGGCTGGCCGACCTCGGTCGTGAGGCAGGCGAGCCCCGCGCCGGCCTCCTCGCGCAGGCGCGCGCGGCTGTCCGCGACCTCGCCGTCGCTCTCGGCGGAGAGGCCCATCGCGGCGAGCACCCGCCGCAGCGTCTCCGGCGAGACCTGCTGCGGGCGGCCCTTGAAGTCCTCCCAGTGGATGTGCAGGCCCGCCTCCTCGGCGAGCGCGTGGAGCGCGTCGGCCATCAGGCGGCCTCCAGCCAGGCGATGGTGGTGTGGGCGGGAACGCCGCCATCGGCGAGCGGCGCGCCGACGACGACGAAGGGCTCGGCCTCGGGCACGGACACCCCCCCGAGCGGCGCGGGGATCGCCCCGAGGTTCGCGAGCAGCGTCAGCCGCGCGCCGTCGCCCATCCGCCAGCGACCGAGGACGGCCTTCTCGTCGACGACCACCGCGCTCTCCGCCCGCGCGCCCGCGAGACGCGGGGCGATCTCCTCCGCGCGGGCGGAGAGGAGACGGCGGTAGAGGGCGAGGACCGCCTCATCGCCGCCCTCCCCCGCCACCTTCGGGCGCGATCGCTCGAAGGTGGCGGGCGCGTTCGGGTCGGGAATGCGCGCGCGGGTCTGCGGGTCCGCGAACTCGGGGAACGCCTCGAATTCGCGCCGACGCCCCTCGCGCACGGCGTCGGCGAGGGCGTCGTGGTAGTCCGTGAAGAACAGGAACGGCTCCTTCGCCCCGGTTTCCTCGCCCATGAAGATCATCGGCAGTTGCGGGCAGAGCAGGTGGAGCGCGACCGCCGCGTTGAGGGCCTCCCGCTCGACGAGCGCGGCGAGGCGGTCGCCGAAGGCGCGGTTGCCGACCTGATCGTGGTTCTGGATGTGGCTGACGAACGCGGTCGGCGGCAGATGCCCCGACGGCGCCCCGCGCGGCCCGCCCTCCCCGTTCTCCGGCGGCTGCCCCTGGTAGACGAAGCCCTCCTTCAGCGCGCGCGCGAGCTTGCCCGCGGTGTCGCGGCTGTAGTTGCCGTAGTAGGACTGGTCCTCGCCTGTGAGCATCACGTGGACGCAATGGTGGAAGTCGTCGTTCCACTGCGCATCGATCTCGCGGCCGAGATAGCCGGGGTCGTTCTCCTCGTTCTCGAGCACGAGATGCACGTGGCGCCCGGGTTCGATCGTGCGCCGGACCTCGGCCGCCATCTCGTCGAGCCAGTCCTTCTCGCGGATCTGATGGACGGCGTCGAAGCGCAGGCCGTCGACCCGGTACTCCATCAGCCACATCAGGACGTTGTCGGCGAAGTAGCGGCGGACCTCCCGGCGGCGGAAATCGATCGCGGCGCCCCAGGGCGTCTGGACGTCGTTGCGGAAGAAGGGCTCCGCGAAGGCGTGGAGGTAGTTCCCCTCCGGCCCGAAATGGTTGTAGACGACATCGAGGAAGACCTGCAGCCCGAGCCCGTGCGCCTCGTCGACGAGGCGCTTGAGGTCGTGGGGCGAGCCGTAGGCGGCATCGGGCGCATAGGGCAGCACGCCGTCGTAGCCCCAGTTGCGCGCGCCGGGAAACTCGCCGATCGGCATCAGCTGGAGCGCGGTGACGCCGAGGTCGGCGAGCGCAGCGAGATGCGCGCGCACCCCGTCGAAGCCGCCGAGCAGGCCCGGGTGCAGCTCGTAGAGCACGAGCTCCCCGAGCGGCCGGCCCATCCAGGCGTCGTTCTTCCACGTGTAGGCGTGCGGGTCGACCACGAGCGAGGGGTCGTGCACGTCGCCCCGCTGCGCCTTCGAGGCGGGATCGGGCACGGCGACGCCGTCGTCGAGCCGGTAGCGGTAGGGCGTGCCCACGCCACAATCGACCTCGACGGCGAACCAGCCGGCGTCCTCTTTCTCCATGGGAACGGGTGCGCGCCCCTCGATCACGAGATGCGGCTGCCGCTGTATCGGCGCCCAGAGGCGAAAGCGCGTGCGGCCCGGTGAGACCAGGCTCGCGCCCCAGAGGGTGGGGTGGGAATGGCGGGCCATCGGAGGTGTCCTCGTCGGGAGTTCGGGTCAGCCGCTATGCACATGCCGTGCACGCCTGCGACCCACGGGGGGGCGCGGCATGGGGAGGGCGGCTCGCTCGTCGCGCCGAACGGCCCCACCGCCCGCGCTGCGCGCGGACTCCTCCCCTGCGGGGAGGAAGCGAGGTCGCGTGTGTCGCAAACGGCGGATGAAGGCCGCCGACCGGATCCTCCCCGCAGGGGAGGACGGAGGCCGAAGGCCGGAGGGTGGGGAGGACGGCGACGCGGTTCGCGTGCTTGGGAGTACGGCCCCACCGTCCGTGCTTCGCACGAACTCCTCCCCTCCGGGGAGGAAGCAGTACCCCCGTGCCGGCGCGCTCATCACCCTCCCTCCGGCGCGAGCGTCGCGGCGACGAGCACGGCGGCGCGGTCGAGCACGTCGTAGGCGGGCTCGCCGAGGCTCTCCTCGGGGCGATCCGGGTCGGCGGAGTCGATCAGGAGCCGCCAGCCGTCGGCGGGACCGGGGAGCGTGAAGCGGATCGTCTCGTCCGAGCCGTTGAGCAGGAAGGCGACGATCTCGATCGCGCCGTCGTCGCGGCGCATGGCCCGGCGCATGACGAGCGCGCGCTTCTCGTGGTCGTTCCAATCCTCCGGCGAGGGCGTGCCGCCGTTCTCGTCGAACCAGTCGAGGTCGCGGATGCCGTCCGCGATCTCCTGGCCGTAGAGGAAGCGCCGGCAGCGGATGATCGGGTGCTCGCGCCGGATCGCCGCGAGCCGCGCCGTGAACGCGGTGAGCGCCTCGCCGGCGTCCGAGCGCGCCACGCTCCAGTCGAGCCAGGAGATCTCGTTGTCCTGCGCGTAGGCGTTGTTGTTGCCGCCCTGCGTGCGCCCGAACTCGTCGCCCGCGAGGATCATCGGCGTGCCCAGCGCCGCGAAGACCGTCGTGAGCAGCGAGCGCATCACGCGGGTGCGAACGGCGAGGATGTCGGGATCGTCCGTCGGCCCCTCCACGCCCCAATTGCGGGAGTGGTTGTCCGAATGGCCGTCGCGGTTGTCCTCGCCGTTGGCCTCGTTGTGCTTCTCCTCGTAGGCGACGATGTCGGCGAGCGTGTAGCCGTCGTGGGCGGCGATGAAGTTCACCGACGCCCACGGCCGCCGCGCGCGCCGGTCGAAGAGGTCGCCCGAGCCGGAGAGCCGCGCCGCGAGGTCCGAGCGCAGGCCGCCGTCGCCCTTCCAGTAGCGTCGCACACCGTCGCGGAAGCGGTCGTTCCACTCCGCGAAGGACGGCGGATGGTGGCCGAGCTGGTAGCCGCCGGGGCCGATGTCCCAGGGCTCCGAGATCAGCTTCTTGCGCGAGAGGATCGGGTCCTGCCGCAGCGCGTCGAAGAAGCCCGCGCCGGGGTCGAAGCCGTGCGGCTCGCGCCCGAGCGTGACGCCGAGGTCGAAGCGGAAGCCGTCGACGCGGTAGGAGGTCGCCCAATAGCGCAGGCTGTCCATAACCATCTGAAGGACGCGGGCGTTGGACAGGTTCATCGTGTTGCCGGTGCCCGTGTCGTTGATGCAGTGGCGCGGGTCGTCCGGCAGAAGCCGATAGTAGCTCGCGTTGTCGAGCCCGCGCCAGGAGAGCGTCGGCCCGAGCTCGCCGCCCTCGCAGGTGTGGTTGTAGACAACGTCGAGGATCACCTCGATCCCGGCCGCGTGCAGGCGGCGGATGGCGATGCGCAGGTCGTTGTTGTCCCCGCCCGGCATGATGTAGCGTGGCTCGGGGGCGAAGAACGAGAGCGTGTTGTAGCCCCAGTAGTTCGTCAGCCCCTTCTCCTGCAGGAAGCGGTCCTGAAGGAAGGCGTGGATCGGCAGGAGCTCGATCGACGTGACGCCGAGCCGCTTGAGATGCTCGATCACCGCGGGGTGCGCGAGCGCGGAATAGGTGCCGCGCTCGGGAATGCGCACGTCGTCGAGGAGCTTGGTGAGCCCCTTCACGTGCGCCTCGTAGATCACCGTCTCCGACCAGGGCACGTTCGGCGCCCGGTCGTCGCCCCAGGAGAACGAGTCGTCGACGACGACGGCCTTGGGCACCGCCGGCGCGCTGTCGCGCCGGTCGAAGGAGAGATCGCCGCGCGGGGACAGCACGCGGTATCCGAACAGCGCGTCCGTCCAGCGCGTCTCCCCGTGCAGCGCCTTGGCGTAGGGATCCACGAGGAGCTTGTTGGGGTTGAAGCGGTGGCCGCGCTGGGGCTCGTAGGGCCCGTGCGCCCGGAAGCCGTAGAGCAGCCCCGGCTTCACGTGCGGCAGGTAGCCGTGCCAGACCTCGTCGGTCCATTCCGGAAGGTCGTAGCGCGCGATCTCCCGTCGGCCCGTGGGATCGAAGATGCACAGCTCGATGCGCTCGGCATGCGCCGAGAACACGGCGAAGTTCACGCCGAGCCCGTCCCAGGTCGCGCCGAGGGGATAGGCGGAGCCGGGAGAGAGCCGGTCGGGGAGAAGGGGCATGGATTCCTCAGGCCTGATGGCGGAAGACGACCGCCGCGAGCGGGGGTAACGTGATACCGACCGAATGGCTCCGCCCGTGCGCCGGAATCGCCTCCGTGCGCACCGCCCCGGCATTACCGAGATTGGTGCCGCCGTAGATCTGCGCGTCCGTGTTGAGGATCTCGCTCCAGGTACCGCCCTCGGGAACGCCGATGCGGTACTCGTGGCGCGGCACCGGGGTCATGTTGAGCACGACCAGCAGCGGCTTGGCGTCCCCCGTCCCGCGCCGGAGATAGGCGAAGACCGAGTTCTGCGTGTCGTCGCCCACGATCCACTCGAAACCGGAGGGCTCGGCATCCGTCGTGAACAGCGCCGGCTCGCGGGCGTAGAGCTTGTTGAGGTCGCGCACCAGCATCTGCAGGCCCGCGTGGCTCTGGTTCTTCAGGAGCGCCCACTCGATCTCCCCGTCGTGGTTCCACTCGCGGTGCTGGCCGATCTCGCAGCCCATGAAGAGCAGCTTCTTGCCGGGATGGGTCCACATGAAGCCGAAATAGGCACGCAGGTTGGCGAGCTTCTGCCACTCGTCACCCGGCATCTTGCCGATGAGCGAGCCCTTGCCGTGCACGACCTCGTCGTGGGAGATCGGCAGCACGAACTTCTCGGAGAAGGCGTAGACGAGCCCGAAGGTCAGCTCGTTGTGATGATAGGAGCGATACAGCGGCTCGCGCTGGATGTAGTGCAGCGTATCGTGCATCCAGCCCATGTTCCACTTGTAGGAGAAGCCGAGCCCCCCCTGCGAGACCGGCTGCGAGACGCCCGGGAAGGCGGTCGATTCCTCGGCGATCGTGATCGCGCCGGGGGCGCGCTCCTGCACGATCTGATTCATGCGCTTGAGGAAGTCGATCGACTCGAGGTTCTCGCGCCCGCCGAAGCGGTTGGGGATCCACTGGTCGTGTTCCCGCGAGTAGTCTCGGTAGAGCATCGAGGCGACCGCGTCGACGCGCAGCGCGTCGATGTGGAAGGTCTCCGTCCACCACAGCGCGGACGCGACGAGGAAGCCCTGCACCTCCTTGCGGCCCATGTTGTAGATGTACGTGTTCCAGTCCTGGTGATAGCCCTCCCGCGGGTCCTCGTGCTCGTAGAGCGCCGTGCCGTCGAACCGGGCGAGCCCGTGCGGGTCCGTGGGGAAGTGGGCGGGCACCCAGTCGAGGATGACGCCGAGATCGGCCCGGTGGCACGCGTCGACGAAGCGCGCGAAGCCCTCCGGCGTGCCATAGCGGGCCGACGGCGCGAACAGCGACAGCGGCTGGTAGCCCCACGAGCCGCCGAACGGGTGCTCCATGATCGGCATCAGCTCGATGTGCGTGAAGCCGAGGTCGGCGACGTAGGGGATCAGCGTGTCGATGAGCTGGTCCCAGTCGAGCGTGCCCTGCGGCTCGCCCTCCGGCCGCAGCCAGGAGGCGGGGTGCACCTCGTAGACCGCCATCGGCTGCGTCGGCGCCTGGCGCGCGCCACGCTTGGCCATCCACTCCTCGTCCGTCCAGCGGAAGGCGTGGGGGGCGGCGACGATGGAGGCGTTCGCCGGCGGCGTCTCGGTGCGGCGCGCCAGCGGGTCCGCCTTGGGCGGCAGCGTCTCGCCGTGCTTGCCGACGATCTCGTACTTGTAGCGCTCGCCCGGGCCGATGCGCGGCACGAACAGCTCCCACACGCCGGCGGAATGGCGCAGCCGCATCGGGTGGCGCCGCCCGTCCCAGGAGTTGAAGTCGCCGATCACCGAGACGCGCCGTGCGTTGGGCGCCCAGACCGAGAAGGCGACGCCCTCGACACCCTCGTGTGTCATCGGCTGCGCGCCGAAGCGCTCGGCGAGGTCCCAATGGGCACCCTCGGAGAAGAGGTGCAGGTCGAGGTCTCCGAGCACCATGCCGAAGGAATAGGGGTCCTCCGTCTCCTGGACCGTGCCCGGCCAGCTGATGCGCAGCCTGTAGCGCTCGCGACGGCTGACGAGCCCGGCATGGAGGCCCTCGCGCACCTGGTTCAGGCGCCCGAGAACCTCGCCGTTCTCGCGCGAGACGACCTCGACCGCCTCGGCACCGGGAAGGAAGGCGCGCACGGCGGGGCCCTGCCCCGTGTCGTGCATGCCCAGGAAGGCGAACGGATCGGTGAGGCGCCCGGCGAGCGCCTCCATCGCCGCGGCCTCGACGCCCTCGATCTCCGGTGCGTGCGTGGCTTGGGTCATCAGGATGGCTCCTCGTTGGCGTTGAGCAGGCGCTCGGCCACGTGGGCGAACCCGTTGAGCGGGACGTCCAGCCACGCCGGCCGGTTGGCCGCCTCGTAGGTGATCTCGTAGGCCGCCTTCTCGAGCACGAACAGGTCGAGAAGGGCCGGGTTGGGGATGCCGTCCGGGTCGACCTCGGCGTAGGCCGCGAGGAAGGCGTCCTCCGCGACCTGGCGGAAGAGCGAGCGCAGCTGCGCGCCGCGCGCCTCCGTCATCGGCCCCTGCGGGGTATGGCGATGCTTCTTCAGGTTCGAGGCCGCGTAGTCGAACGAGCGGATGACGCCCGCGACGTCGCGCAGCGGGCTCGCCTTGGCGCGGCGCTCCGCGATGGGCTTGGCCGGCTCGCCCTCGAAGTCGATGATCATCACGTCGCTGCCGGCCACCAGCACCTGCCCGAGATGCAGGTCCCCATGGACGCGGATGCGCCGCGTACCGGCGAGCGCGGCGGCCTTCTCGTCGACGAGCGCGAGCAACCGCGCGCGGTTGCCGAGCAGGGTGCGCGCCTGCGCGGCGTCTTCCTCGTTCTCCCACGCGCCGTAGGCCTCGATGGCGGCGAAGGCCGCTTCGAGCTGGGCGCGCACGCCGGCGCGCACGCGCTCCGCCTCCGCCGCGTCGGCGGCCTCGGGGCTGAAGTCGGGATCGTCGGTCTCGCGACCGAGGATCGCGTGCATCTCTGCGAGCCGGCGTCCGAGATTGCCGGCGAAGGCGGCGTAGGTCTCGAAGCGGTGGCCGTTCTCCTCCTCGTCCTCCTCCGTGTGAGCGGAGAGCTCGTCGATCGTGCGATCGAGGTAGTTCAGCGTCCACTGCCAGCCGTCGCCCTGATTGAGGACGAAGCCCTGGACGATGGCGAGCGTCGTCGGCGTGCCGTCGGCGGCGACGTGGACCGCCTCGCCCAGCAGCGGCGGCGCGTTCGCGAAACCGTGCTCGGTGAGGTAGCGGCTCATCTCCGCTTCCGGATGGACGCCCGGCGTGAGCTTGCGCAGGAGCTTGAGCACCGCCCGGCGGCCGACGATGAGGGTCGAGTTCGACTGCTCGGCCGTGAGCCACTCGATCTCGGAATCGGCGTCCGGCGCGTGCTCGGCGAAGTGCGACGTCGCCCGGAAGCGGATCTCGCCCGTCTCCGTCCGCAGCACGCTCTCCTCCGCGAGCCCCTGGGTGAGCGCGCGGGCGAAGCCCGGCATGGCGAAACCGTCGGTGAGATAGCCCACGCGTCGGCCCATGCGCACCCGCGCCATCGCGAGCTGAGGCGCGAAGGGCGCCGGCTGCTCGTCGTCCCAGGAGATCGCGAGCGGCAGCGCGTAGCGCTCCGGGCCCGCCTGCGTGGTGATCTCGACGAGCGCCATCAGGATGTCCTTGCCCGCACCGGGCAGCGGCATCGCGCCGATCAGCTCGACCGCCTCGATCGCCTGGTCCTTGCGCTGGAACCAGCGCCGGTGCGGCGCATAGCCCGGGAGCACGTCGCGCAGGAGCGTGTCGCGGGCCTTGCCGTCGACCACCTCGGAGACGCCCCGGCGCACCACGAAGGTGAGGTGCTCGGGCTCGATGCCCGCCGTCGCGGTCGACCATTGCGGCGGCTCGACCGTCTCGGAGAGCTGGAACCAGTAGAAGCCGTAGGGCGGCAGCGTCAGCAGGTACGGCAATTGCCCGACCTGCGGGAAGGAGGCCCCGCCGGAGAGCTCGACCGGGATGCGCCCGGCGAACTCCGCGAGGTTGAGCTCCACGGCTTGAGCCTGGCGCGAGACGTTGGCGACGCACAGGATCGTGTCGCCGTCGAGCTCGCGCAGGTAGGCCAGGATCTTGCGGTTGGCGGGCCGCAGGAAGCGGATCGTGCCGCGCCCGAAGGACGGATGCTGCTTGCGCACCGCGAGCATGCGGCGCGTCCAGTTGAGCAGCGAGGACGGGTCGCGCTCCTGGCTCTCGACGTTGACGCGGTCGTAGCCGTAGAGCGGGTCCTGAATCGGGGGCAGCGTCAGCCGCGCGGGGTCCGCGCGCGAGAAGCCGCCGTTGCGGTCCGGCGACCATTGCATCGGCGTGCGCACGCCGTCGCGGTCGCCGAGGAAGATGTTGTCGCCCATGCCGATCTCGTCGCCGTAGTAGATCACGGGCGTGCCGGGCATGGTGAGCAGCAGCGAGTTCATCAGCTCGATGCGGCGGCGGTCGCGCTGCAGCAGGGGCGCGAGGCGGCGACGGATGCCGAGGTTGATGCGCGCGCGCGTCTCCGACGCGTAGGTGTTCCAGAGGTAGTCGCGCTCCTTGTCGGTCACCATCTCGAGCGTGAGCTCGTCATGGTTGCGCAGGAAGATCGCCCATTGGCAGTTCTCGGGGATCTCCGGCGTCTGGCGCATGATGTCGGTGATCGGGAAGCGGTCCTCCTGCGCGATCGCCATGTACATGCGCGGCATCAAGGGAAAGTGGAACGCCATGTGGCATTCGTCGCCCTGTCCGAAGTAGTCCTGCGTGTCCTCCGGCCACTGGTTCGCCTCGGCGAGCAGCATGCGGTCCGGGTAGGTAGCGTCGAGCTCGGCGCGGATCTGCTTGAGGACGCCGTGCGTCTCGGGCAGGTTCTCGTTGTTCGTGCCCTCGCGCTCGACGAGATAGGGCACCGCGTCGAGCCGCAGCCCGTCGACGCCCATGTCGAGCCAGAAGCGCATGATCGAGAACACCTCCTTCAACACTCGCGGGTTGTCGAAGTTCAGGTCCGGCTGGTGGCTGTAGAAGCGGTGCCAGAAGTACTGGTTCGCCACCGGGTCCCAGGTCCAGTTCGACTTCTCGGTGTCGAGGAAGATGATCCGCGTGCCGGAATATTTCTTGTCGTCGTCGGACCAGACGTAGAAGTCGCGCGCCGCCGAGCCGGGCTTGGCCCGCCGCGCCTTCTGGAACCAGGGGTGCTGGTCCGAGGTGTGGTTGATCACGAGCTCGGTCACCACGCGCAGGCCGCGCGCGTGCGCCTCCTCGACGAAGCGCTTGAAGTCGCGCGCCTTGCCGTACTCCGGATGGACGTTGCGGTAGTCCGCGATGTCGTAGCCGTCGTCGCGCCGGGGCGACGGGTAGAACGGCAACAACCAGATGCAGGTGACACCGAGCTCGGTGATGTAGTCGAGCTTCTGCAGCAGCCCCTCGAAGTCGCCGATCCCGTCGTTGTTGGAATCGAAAAACGACTTCACGTGCAGCTGATAGATCACCGCGTCCTTGTACCAGAGCGGATCGGTGTTCGTTATGAGCGACTTCTTGCGCGGCAAGTCAGGCCCCCTGATGCGGTCGGATACGCCAGATGACGAAGGGATACTCGAACGGGTCGAGGCGGATGTGCTGCGTCTTGCCGTGCCAGACGAAGGCGCGGTCGGCGATCAGGTCCTCGACCATCACGGCGCCGTCGTCGGGCAGGCCGAACTCCCAGAGCGGGATCTCGAAGTCGCAGGCGTTCGCCACGTGCGGATTGAGGTTGACCATGACGAGGATCATGTCGTCGCCCTCGCGGGAGGGCTTGCCCCAGTACAGGATCTCGTCGTGGTAGGCGTTGTAGAAGCGCGTGTTGGTGTGCGTGTGCAGCGCCGGGTTGGCGCGCCGGATGCGGTTGAGCCGCGTGATGTCGGCGACGATGTTCCCGGGCATCGAGAAATCGCGCGCCTTGATCTCGTACTTCTCCGAATCCTTGTACTCCTCCTTGCCCGGCACCGGCTCGCCCTCGAGCACTTCGTAGCCGGAATACACGCCCCACAGCCCCCCGAGTGTCGCGGCGAGGCAGGCGCGAACGAGGAAGCCGGCGCGCCCGGAGCTCTGGAGGTAGTAGGGGTTGATGTCCGGCGTGTTGACGAAGAGGTTCGGGCGGAAGAAGTCCTTGGGCGCCTCGTTCGCCAGCTCCTCGAAGTAGGAACGCAGCTCCCACTTCGTGTTGCGCCAGGTGAAGTAGGTATATGACTGGGTGAAGCCGAGCTTGGCCAGCCCGTACATCATCTTCGGCCGCGTGAACGCCTCCGACAGGAAGATCGCGTCCGGATACTGCGCCTTCACGTCGGCGATCATCCACTGCCAGAACGGCAGCGGCTTGGTGTGCGGATTGTCGACGCGGAAGGTGCGAACGCCCTCCTTGCACCAGAAGAGGACGATGTCGCGCAAGGTTGTCCACAGGTCCGGAACGGCGTCGGGCTTGTAGAAGTCGACGTTGACGATGTCCTCGTACTTCTTGGGCGGGTTCTCCGCGTACTTGATCGATCCGTCCGGGCGGTAGTCGAACCAGCCCGGATTCTCCTTCAGCCACGGGTGGTCCGGCGAGCACTGGATGGCGAAGTCGAGCGCGATCTCGAGCCCGTGCTCCTCGGCCGCCTCGCGCAGCGCACGGAAGTCCTCGAAGGTGCCGAGCTCGCGATGCAGCGCATCGTGCCCGCCGTCCGGCGCGCCGATCGCGTAGGGCGAGCCGGGATCGTCCGGGCCGGGCGTGAGGGTGTTGTTCTTGCCCTTGCGGTTCTTCCTGCCGATCGGGTGGATCGGCGGGAAGTAGAGCACGTCGAAGCCCATGTCGCGGACCCGCGGCAGGTGCGGGATCACGTCCCGCAGCGTCCCGTGGCGATGGACGTCGCCACTCATCGAGCGCGGGAAGAGCTCGTACCAGCTCGCGAAATGGGCCTGCGTCCTGTCGGCCTCGATCGGCTGCACGAACGAGCGGGACGCGAACGGGCGGTCGTCCGCCTCGCGCATCAGCGCCCGCGCCTGCGGGGCGAGGAGCACGTGCACGCGCTCGTCTCCTTCGGTTCGATCGAACCGCGCGAGAATCTCCTCGAGCCCGGCGGCGAGCTCGCCCGAGGCGCGCTTGCGGGCCGCATCGAGGTGCTGGCGGCCCTCGATCAGGTCGAGCTGGTAGTCGACCTTGGCATCGAACTTCTTCGTCAGGTCGCGGCAGAAGGTCTGGTAGACGTCGTGCCAGGCCTCGATCACGTACTCGTGCCGGCCCATGCGCTCGAGGAAGAGCGTGCCCTGGAAGCGATCGTTGCCGATCGGCTCCATCGGCGCGCTGCGCCACGTCTCCTCGTCGACGGCGCGCCACATCAGCGCGACGCCGAGCACCTCGTGCCCGTCCATCAGCGCGTCGGCCTCGACCACCATCGCGTCGCCGACGACGCGCTTGACCGCGTAGCGCCCCTCGTCGACGGAGGGCGCGAGGTTGTCGACGAGGATGCGTGGCCACTTGGTGGCCGCCGTCGTTACCGCCCGCTTGCCCGGCTGCCGGCCGACCTTCACCGGCGCCGCGCGAGGCGCGCGGGCGACGAAGGCCTCGCCGGGATGGAGCGCGATCAGGTCCCCCGCCGACGCGGTCGGATCCGAGGCGCCCGCCTCCACCGGCGCGAAGGCGCCGAACGTGCCGCCCATCTGCCCGCGCAGCTTCGCCGCGAAGACGTCGTTGGGCTCGTACAGGTCCGGATTGATGGCGACGAGGAGCGCCTCCTCCGCGATGCGCGGGTCGCGCGCCGTGCGCAGGAAGCCCGTGACGCGGGCGGAGGGGCCGGTGAGCGGACGCAGCATCGGCCGCTCGCGCAGGAGCGGCGTCTTCGCGACGAGCCGGTTCACCCGCTCGACCATCTCGCCGAGGTCGAAGGGCGCCTCCGCGGCGGCACGGTCGTAGTCCTCCGGCGTCGACACCACGGCGTCCATCGGCCGGCGCGCGGCGACCTCGACGCCCATCGGCGCGAGCAGGCCGCAGCCGAGCGCGGCGGCGGCGTGGAGCGCGCGGTCGTAGGCGGGGCGAAGCCCGCGATTGTCGCGCACCCGCTCCGCCAGCCGCGTGGCGAAGGGCGCCTCCACGGTCGCGATCGGCGGCGCGATGGAGGCGAGCGCGTCGTGCTCCTCGAGGTACCAACCGGCGCGGTAGTCCCACCAGGCGAGCGAGGTCAGCGTGTGATCGAAGCCGACGCCGCGCAGGCCGCAGACGTCGGGGCGGGGCACGCCCGTCGTGTCGGCGACGAAGAGCGTGTCGCGCTTCACGTCCCGCGCCGCCGCCATCAGCCGACCCCAGAGATCGGCCGTCGGCGCCGCCGGCTTGAGCGCGCGATAGCCCGCCACCCCGATCTCGGCGTATGCGGCGAGCCGCGGCGTCCAGAACCGCGCGAGCCGATCGCCGCACGCGTCCGC
The DNA here is from genome assembly GCF_052380005.1 of Salinarimonas sp. NSM. NCBI lineage: Bacteria > Pseudomonadati > Pseudomonadota > Alphaproteobacteria > Hyphomicrobiales > Salinarimonadaceae > Salinarimonas > Salinarimonas sp. NSM. Next base: position 27,715 of record NZ_JBQTCJ010000024.1, on the reverse strand, counting down.
GATGCGCGACATCGCGGTGCCCTGGGGGCTCGCCGGATGGCGTGGGTCGATGATGCCCATCGGCGTCTCGCGGCGCACGGTGAAGCAGTCCGGCGCCGCCTCGACGAAGGGGTGCTCCAGCGCGAAGCTCTGCGGCGCGATGTCGAGCATCAGCGAGAGGCCGCGCTCGCCCGCCTTGTCGACGAGCCAGCGAATCACGTCGGCGGCGCCGTATTCGGTCTCGAGGCCGGGATGGGCCGCATCGTGGTCGGCGGGGAAGAAGACGTCGCCCGCGCGCCCGGGGGCGTAGATCGGCGAGACGAGAACGTGGTCGAAGCCCAGGCGGCGCACCCGCTCGAAATGATCGACGAAGCGCCCGAGCGACCCGACGAGCCGGTGGTGCATGTAATAGATGCGTGGCGCTTTCAGGATGGGGGTCTCGGCCATCGTCCCTCGCGTGTTGACTCGTCTCGTGTCGGTGGCGTCGTCGGCGTCGTTGTCGGATTCTCGGCGCACGCGAGGACCGCGCGCGCAATGGGATCGGGCGGCCGCGCCGCCCGGGAGGTCGAAATCTCGTTTCGCGCGTCTCGAGCCCGGCGGGTGCGGGCTCTTCCGATGGCGGGTCAACACCCCGCCTAGGCGCGGGTTCCCACGGGCTCGGCGCAAGCTAAGCAAGACGACGCCCGCAGCGCAACCCCGCGGCGGCCCGCCGCGCCGCGCCCGCTCACCCGAGGCGCCGGCGGGCGAAGGCCTCGGCGACGCCGTTGGGCGAGACGTTCTCGGCCTTCGCTTCGCGCAGGATCGCCTCGATGTTGGCGACCATCGCGGCCAGCCGCTCCTCCAGCCAGCCGGCGTCCGTGCGCCCCTCGATCTCGCGGGCGACGTTGATGATGCCGCCGGCGTTGAGCGCGAAATCCGGGACGTAGAGGATGCCGCGCGCGTGCAGCGCCTCGGCGTGCTCGGGTCGCGCCAGCTGGTTGTTCGCCGCGCCCGCCACGATCCGCGCCTTCAGCCGCGGGATCGTCGAGTCGTCGAGCACGCCGCCGAGCGCGCAGGGCGCGAAGACGTCGGCTTCCACCGCGACGATCTCCTCGGGCGCCACGACGCGGGCGTCGAAGCTGCGCTGCGCATCCGCGAGGCGCGCGGCGTCGATGTCGGCCACGACGAGACGTGCGCCGGCGCCGTGGAGGAGCGCGCACAGGTGCCGGCCGACATGGCCGAGCCCCTGCACCGCGACGGTGCGCCCGGCGAGGGCGTCCGAGCCCGTCGCCACCGCGAGCGCCCGGCGCAGGCCCTCGAATACGCCGCGCGCGGTCACCGGCGAGGGATCGCCCGACGCGTGCGGCCCGCTCGAGAGCCCGGCGACGTGCGCGGTCGTCTCGCGCACGATCTCCATGTCCGCGACGCCGACCCCCACGTCCTCGGCGGTGGTGTAGAGGCCGCCGAGCGCGTCGACCGCGCGCCCGAAGGCCCGCAGCAGCGAAGGCGTCTTGTCCCTGCGCGGGTCGGCGATGATGACGGACTTGCCGCCCCCGAGGTCGAGCCCCGCCACCGCGTTCTTGTAGGTCATGCCGCGCGAGAGCCGCAGCGCGTCCGCGAGCGCCTCCTCCTCGCTGGCGTAGGGCCACATGCGGCAGCCGCCGGCGGCGCGGCCGAGGCGGGTGGAATGCACGGCGATGATGGCCTTCAGGCCGGTCTCGACGTCGTGCGCGAACAGCACGCGCTCGTGGCCGTCGAACTCGGGGTGGGCGAATAGGGGCACGCGTCGGGTCCTCCTCGCTGTGCGAAACCGCCGGGACCGTGCCCCCGTTCCGACGCACGCACAAGCTTGCCGAGGGTCGCTCGACGCAATCGTACGGGGGAAACGAAACACCCTGATTCGGGCTTGCGCTCGGGCGCGGGTTCCTGCAAACGTTGGAGCGTTCGTTATACAGAACGAGATGACCGTCCGATGACCGATCAACGTTCGCCGCTCCGCCCGGAAACCCTCGCAGTTCATGCCGCAGCGCATCGCTCGCCGTTCGGCGAGACGTCCGAAGCGCTGTTCCTGACCCAGGGCTTCGTCTATCCGGACATGGAGACGGCGGAGGCGCGGTTCAAAGCCAAGGGCGCGCAGGGGTTCGTCTACTCGCGCTTCGGCAACCCGACGGTCGCGATGTTCGAGGAGCGCATGGCGGCGCTCGAGGGCGCCGAGGCCGCCCGCGCCACGGGCTCGGGCATGGCCGCCGTCGCAGCGGCGCTGATGGGGCCGCTGAAGACGGGCGACCACGTGGTCTCGGGCTCGGTCCTGTTCGGCTCGTGCCGCTTCGTCCTGGCGGAGATCCTGCCGAAGTTCGGCATCACCACGACCTTCGTCGACGGCACCGACCCCGCCGCCTGGCGCGCGGCGGTGCGGCCGGAGACGGCGGCGATCTTCCTCGAGAGCCCCGCCAACCCGACGATGGACCTCGTCGACATCGCGGCGATCGCGGGGATCGCGCGGGAGGCGGCCGCGATCCTCGTCGTCGACAACGCGCTCGGCATCCCCACCGTCTCGAACCCGCTCGCGCTCGGCGCGGACGTCGTCACCTACTCGGCGACCAAGCACATCGACGGGCAGGGACGATGTCTGGGCGGCGTCGTGCTCGGATCGAAGGCCTTCATCGAGGAGCGCATCCAGCCCTGGCTGCGGCACACCGGGCCGGCGCTCTCGCCCTTCAACGCCTGGGTCATGCTCAAGAGCCTCGAGACGCTCTCCCTGCGGGTGCGCCAGCAGGCGTCGAACGCTCTCGCGATCGCCGAGGCGCTGGAGAACGCGCCGGGGATCGAGCGGGTGCGCTATCCTGGCCTGCGCTCCTCGCCCCAATACGATCTCTGCCGCCGCCAGATGACCTGCGGCGGGACCGTGCTCGCGCTCGACGTCGCCGGCGGCAAGCGCGGCGCCTTCGCCTTCGGCCGGGCGCTCGAGGTGATCAAGGTGTCGAACAATTTCGGCGACGCGAAGAGCCTCGTCACCCACCCGGCCACCACGACTCACGAGCGCTTCACGCCGGAGGAGCGGACCGCGATGGGCATCGGCGAGGGCATGCTGCGCCTCTCCGCCGGGCTGGAGCACCCCGAGGATCTGGTCGCCGACGTCCTGCGCGCCGCGCAGGCGGCCGCGGTCGTGGCGGCGACGTGAGGACGAGGCGCGGGCTCCGGCGTTTTCGGGTGTCGCGCCGGAGGGCGCGGTCGTAGGGTTCGCACGTGCAAGGAGCCCATCCGCCATGCTCGACATCGCCCGCGCCATCGACACCGACCTCGACCGCACGTCCAGCGATCCGGCCACGCCCGCCGTCCTGTGCGCCGACTACGACGTCGTGCGCCGCGTCATCGCCTTCATTTCCGAGAACTGGCGCGACCAGCCCTCGCTCGAGACGATCGCGGATCACGTCGGGCTCTCGACCAGCCACGTGCACCATCTCTTCCGTCGCTGGGCCGGGCTCTCGCCCAAGGCCTTCCTCCAGGCGATCACGCTCGACAACGCCAAGCGCCTGCTCGATGCCTCGGCGAGCGTGCTCGACACGACGCTGGAGCTCGGCCTGTCGGGGCCGGGCCGGTTGCACGACCTCTTCGTCAATCACGAGGCGATGACGCCGGGCGACTACAAGGCCAAGGGCGCGGGGCTCACGCTCTCCTACGGCTATCACCCCTCCCCCTTCGGCGAGGTGATCGTCGTGGCGACGCCCCGCGGCCTCGCCGGGCTCGGCTTCGTCGACGACGGCAATCGGTGCGCGGCCCTCTCCGACATGCGCGGACGCTGGCCCCGGGCGACCTGGGTCGCCGACCAGGAGACCACCGCGCCCTACGCCGCGCGCGTGTTCGATTCGGGCCGCTGGCGGCCGGACCAGCCCCTCGACGTCGTGCTGATCGGCACCGACTTCGAGGTTCGCGTCTGGCGCACCCTGCTCGGCATTCCCTTCGGGCGCGCCACGACCTATTCCGACGTGGCGCAGACGATCGGCAAGCCCTCGGCGGCCCGCGCGGTCGGCGCGGCCGTGGGTCGCAACCCCATCTCATTCGTCGTCCCCTGCCACCGTGTCGTCGGCCGATCGGGCGCGCTGACGGGCTACCATTGGGGCCTCACACGCAAGCGAGCGATCCTCGGCTGGGAGGCGGCCCGGATGGCGTGAGCTTGTTGTTTAGATTTGACTAAATTAGATTTATCTCATAGATGGTCGGCACGGGCGCGCCTCTCGCGGGCGCCCTTTCAAACGCGTCGTGCCTTCCGGAGAGATCCCCCGTGCCACTTCCCCCGACCGAGTTCACCCCCCTCGCCGCCTTGATCGGCGGCGGGCTGATCGGCCTGTCCTCCGTCCTCCTCATGCTCTTCCTCGGGCGCATCGCCGGCATCATCGGCGTGGCCGCGCGCGCGTTGAGCGCGGTCTCGGTCCCGGCCGTCGACCGGAACTGGCGCTTCGCCTTCCTCGCCGGGCTCGTGGCCGCCGCGCCGCTCGTGTGGCTCGCGACCGGCGAGCCGGTCCGCCAGACCGTCTCCGACGACCTTCCCGTGATGGCGCTCGCCGGCCTCCTCGTCGGCTTCGGCTCGGCGCTCGGCTCCGGCTGCACGTCGGGACACGGCGTGTGCGGCCTCGCGCGGCTGTCGCCCCGCTCGCTCGTTTCGGTCGTGACCTTCATGGCCGCCGCGATCGCCACGGTCTTCGTCCTGCGTCACGTGATCGGCTGAGGGAGAGGGATCATGCGCAGCCTCGTCGGCTTCCTCGCGGGCCTCCTCTTCGGGATCGGCCTCGTCGTCTCGGGCATGGCGGACCCCGCCAAGGTGCTCAGCTTCCTCGATCTCTTCGGAGGCTTCGACCCGAGCCTCGCCTTCGTCATGGGCGGCGCGGTGCTTGTCACCTTCCTCGGCTTCCGCATCGTCCTGCGCCGCACGGCGCCCGTGCTGATGGAGCGCTTCGACCTGCCCGGCACGAGACTGATCGACGGGCGGCTTCTGACGGGCGCGGTCGTGTTCGGCATCGGCTGGGGCATCGGCGGTTTCTGCCCCGGGCCCGCCATCGCCGCGCTGCCTCTGATGGCGCCGGGCACGCTCGTCTTCGTGCCGGCCATGCTCGTCGGCCTGTGGGCCGGGGTGAAGGTCCGCGAATCCCGCGCCCCCTCCAACGCGGATCGCACCGGCGGCGAGGCCTCGGGCGCGAGCCAGTCATGACCGCGCCCCGCAGGCTCCGAGCCGAAGCCTCGCGCTACCTGCCGATCCTCGACTGGGGCCGGCGATACGACGCGCGCACCTTCACGAGCGATCTCGTGGCGGCTCTGATCGTGACGATCATGCTGATCCCGCAGTCGCTCGCCTACGCGCTGCTCGCGGGCCTGCCGCCGGTCGTGGGGCTCTGGGCCTCGATCCTGCCGCTCGTCGCCTACGCGATCTTCGGCACGAGCCGGGCGCTGGCGGTCGGGCCGGTCGCGGTGATCTCGCTCCTCACCGCCGCCGCCGTGTCGGAGGTGGCGACGCCGGGCTCCGCGGACTACGTCGTGGCGGCGGCGGCGCTGGCGCTGATGTCGGGCGTGATGCTGGTGCTGCTCGGCGTCTTCCGGCTCGGCTTCATCGCCAACCTGCTCTCGCACCCGGTGATCTCGGGCTTCATCACGGCCTCGGGGCTGATCATCGCTGCCGCGCAGCTCAAGCACATCCTCGGCGTCCAGGCCGGCGGCCACACGCTCGTCGAGGTCGGCGCCTCGCTCGCCGCAGCGCTGCCGCAGACGAACCCGTGGACGCTCGCCATCGGCGTCACCGCGACCGCCTTCCTGTTCTGGGTGCGCTCTGGGCTGAAGCCGGCCCTGCGCCGCCTCGGCCTGTCGGACTACGCGGCCGGCCTCGTCGCCCGAGGCGGGCCGGTGATCGCGGTGGCGGCGAGCATCCTCGCCGTCGTCGTCCTCGACCTCGACGCGAAGGGCGTCGCCGTCGTCGGCGCGATCCCGGCGGGCCTGCCGCCGCTCTCCGTGCCGATGGTGGAGGCGGGCCTGTTCGTATCGCTGCTCGCCCCGGCCCTGCTCATCTCGGTGATCGGCTTCGTCGAATCGGTCTCGGTGGCGCAGACGCTCGCCGCCAAGCGCCGCCAGTCGATCGTGCCGAACCAGGAGCTGATCGGGCTCGGCGCCGCGAACGTCGCCTCCGCCTTCTCCGGCGGGTACCCGGTGACCGGCGGCTTCGCCCGCTCGGTGGTGAACTTCGACGCCGGCGCCGAGACCCCGGCCGCCGGCGCCTTCACCGCCGTGGGCATCGCCCTCGCCTCACTGTTCCTGACGCCGCTCCTCCACTATCTCCCGATCGCCACGCTCGCCGCGACGATCGTCGTCGCCGTGCTCAGCCTCGTCGACCTCGGCGCGCTGAAGCGGGCGTGGACCTACTCGCGCCACGACTTCGCGCCCATGCTCGCGACGATTCTCGTCACGCTCGGCTTCGGCGTCGAGGCGGGGATCGTGACGGGCGTCGCGCTCTCGATCGCGCTGCTGCTCTGGCGCACCTCGCGCCCGCACATCGCCATCGTCGGCCAGGTGCCGGGCACGGAGCATTTCCGCAACGTGAAGCGCCACGCGGTCGTCACCGACGAGCGGGTGCTCTCGCTGCGCATCGACGAGAGCCTCAACTTCGCCAACGCCCGCGCCACCGAGGAGTTCGTGCTCGAGGAGGTCGCGGCGCGCCCGGCGCTCGCCCACGTCGTCCTGCAGTGCACGGCGATCAACGAGATCGACATGAGCGCGCTCGAGAGCCTCGAGCTGATCATGCACCGCCTGGAGGCGCAGGGCATCGCGCTCCACCTCTCCGAGGTCAAGGGCCCGGTGATGGACCGCCTCGCCCGCAGCCATTTCCTGGAGGGCCTGACGGGGCGCGTCTTCCTCACCCAGCATCAGGCGATGCTGGCGCTCGCTCCCGAGCTCACGCGCGCCGCCACGCGCGGGGAGAGCGCGGCGGCGTGAGGGTCGGCACCCGCAACCTCCCCGCAGGGGAGGACGAGGGCCGAAGGCCGGAGGGTGGGGAGGGTGGCGATGCCGCTCGCCTCGCTGTCGAACGGCCCCACCGCCCGCGCGTTCCGCGCGGACTCCTCCCCTCCGGGGAGGAACCGCCGCCCCCCCTCACCCCTCCCCGTTCGTCGCCTTCGGGCCGCCCTTTGAGACGCCGACCATCGCGGGGCGCAGGCAGCGCTCGCCGATGACGTAGCCGGTCTGGACCACCTGGACCACGGTGCCGGAGGGCTTGCTCTCGTCGGGGATCTCGAACATGGCCTGGTGGAGGTTTGGGTCGAACCGCTCGCCCACGGGGTCGAGCTTCTTCACGCCGTGTCGCTCGAGCGTGTGGAGCAGGTCGCGCTCGGTGAGCTCGATCCCCTCGACGAGCGTCTTCGCCGGCCCCTCCAGCCCCTCACGGGCGTCGCCCAGGCTCTCCAGGGCGCGGCGCACGTTGTCGGCGGTGCTGAGCATGTCGCGGGCGAAGTTCGTCTTGGCGTAGATGCGCGCGTCGGCCACCTCGCGCTCGGCCCGGCGCCGGATGTTCTCGACGTCGGCGAGCGCCCGCAGGAGCTTGTCCTTGAGCGCGTCGCGCTCGGCCTCGAGCTCGGCGATCCGGCCTCCCTCGGAGCCTCCCTCGACGGCGTGCACCGGCGCGGCGGCGTCGAGGGGGTGAGCGGCGGCGGCCGTCGCGTCGACGCGGGCGTGCTCGTCGGAGGCGGCCTCGGCGGCGGTCTCGGGATTCTCGGGACGGGAAGTCTGCTGAGTCATGGGATCCGCTTCGTTTCGTCAACCGGTGGGCGCAGTCGACCCTCATATCAGGCCGGACGCGCCGTGAATCAAGCGCGGGCGAGCGCGGGCTCCTTGGGGCGGGCGGCGCGGTCGCGGGCGAGCACGTCCATAACCGCCTTGCGGATGGCGCTCTGGCGTGCCGCCTGGAGCACCTTACCTCCTGTCAGGTCGGTGACGTAGAACACGTCCACCACCTTCTCGCCGAAGGTCGCGATGTGGGCCGAGGCGATGTTGAGGTTGAGCTTCCCGAGCGCCGTCGTCAGGTCGTAGAGGAGCCCGGGCCGGTCGAGGCCGGTCACCTCGAGCACCGTGTGGCGCGAGGACAGCGCGTTGTCGATGATCACCTCCGGCACGACGTCGAACACGCGCACCCGCTCGCGCGGCTGCCGGCGCCCGTCGACCAGGTCGGCGATCTTCACCTCGCCCTTGAGCGCGCGCTGGATCGAGCGGGCCACCCGCTCGGCCCGCCGCAGCTCGTCCTCGTCGTGCTCGAAGGCTCGCGAGACGAAGATCGTGTCGAGCGCCATGCCGTCGGCTGTCGTGAAGATCGCCGCGTCGACGATGTTGCCCCCCGACGCCGCGCACGCGCCGGTGAGGATGGCGAGGAGCCGCGGGTGGTCCGGCGAGAGCACGGTGAACTCCGTCACGCCGCGGAAGGCGTCCGTCTCGTAGGAGACGGCGACCGTCTCGCCGCGCGCCTCCGCGTCGCGGATGAAGTTCGCGTGCTTGACCCGGTAGCGCAGGTCGACCTTCAGCCAGTAGGACGGGTAGTGGCGCGCGGCGTAGGCCTCGAAGTCGGGCTCCGGCCAGCCCACCAGCTCTGCGCGCAGGCGCTCGACCGCCATGCGGATGCGCTGCGGGCGCTCCACCTCCGCCGCCCCGCCGCCGAGCACCATCTCGGTCTCGTAGTAGAGCGTCCGCAGGAGCTCGCCCTTCCAGCCGGTCCAGACGCCCGGCCCCACTGCGCCGATGTCACAGACGGTGAGCAGGAGCAGCAACTTGAGCCGCTCCATCGTCTGCACGACGCCTGCGAAGTCCTGGATCGTGCGCGGATCGGAGAGGTCGCGGCTCTGCGCGACCGTCGACATCAACAGGTGGTGCTCGACGAGCCAGGCCACGGTCTCGACCTCCGCCGGCGTCAGCCCCAGCCGCGGGCCGAGCTTGCGGGCGATGCGCGCGCCGGCGATCGAGTGGTCCTCCTCGCGCCCCTTGGCGACGTCGTGCAGGAAGAGCGCGACGTAGAGGGCGCGGCGATGCTGGATCGTGTGGATGATCCTGTGGGAGAGCGGATGATCGGCGTCGAGCCGGCCGGACTCGAGATCCGCCAGTCGTCCGATCGAGCGGATCAGGTGCTCGTCCACCGTGTAGTGGTGGTACATGTTGAACTGCATCATCGCCACGATGCGCCCGAAATCCGGCACGAAGCGGCCGAGCACGCCCGCCTCGTTCATCCGCCGCAGCACGCTCTCGGGGGCGTTGCGGGAGGTGAGGATCTCGAGGAAGAGCTTGTTGGCCCGCGGATCCTTGCGCACCTCCGCGCCGATCAGCTTCAGCGAGCGGGTGGCGAGCCGGCTCGCGTCCGGGTGGATCGCAACGTCGTTGCGATCCGCATGCCAGAACAGCGCCACGAGGTTCACGGGGTCGCGGGTGAAGACGCTCGCGTCCTTGACCGTGATGCGCTCGTTCTCGACGACGAAGTCGCCCGACTGCAGGCGCTTGGCCTTCGACCGGCGGAAGGAGCCGATCACGCGATCGAGCATCGGCTTGGGCTTGGCGTGGCGCGCCTCGAGCGCCGCGCAGACGATCGCGGTGAGGTCGCCCACGTCCTTGGCGCGCAGGAAGTAGGCCTTCATGAAGCGCTCGACCTGCGAGAGGCCGACGCGGTCGGAATAGTCGATGCGCGCGGCGACCTTCGGCTGGAGATCGAAGGTGAGCCGCTCCTCCGCCCGGCCGGTGACGAAGTGCATGTGGCAGCGCACGCGCCACAGGAACTCCTCGCAGCGGGCGAAGAGCCGGAACTCCTCCGCTGTGAACAGCCCGGCGGCGACGAGCTCCTTCGGGTCCCGCACGCGATAGACGTACTTGCCGATCCAGAACAGGGTGTTGAGGTCGCGTAGCCCCCCCTTGCCGTCCTTGACGTTCGGCTCGACGAGGTAGCGCGAGGCGCCGGCGCGGCCGGTGCGGCGGTCGCGCTCCTTGAGCTTGGCCTCGACGAATTCCGCCGCGGTCCCCTCCACCACCTCCGCGTCGAAGCGTCGGGTCAGCTCCTCGTAGAGCGGCTCCTCGCCGAGCAGCAGCCGCGTCTCGAGCAGCGCCGTGCGGATCGTCATGTCGGCGCGCGCCTCGCGCACGCACTCGTCGACCGAGCGGGTGGCGTGGCCGACCTTCAGCTTGAGGTCCCACAGCACGTAGAGCATCGCCTCGACGATGCTCTCGCCCCAGGCCGTCTGCTTGTAGGGCAGGAGGAACAGGAGATCGACGTCCGAGCCGGGCGCGAGCGTGCCGCGGCCGTAGCCGCCGGTCGCCACGATGGCCAGGCGCTCGGCCCGCGAGGGGTTCTCGAGCGGGTAGAGATGGCGCGTCACCGCCTCGAAGACGACGCGCACCACGCCGTCCATCAGCGCGCAGATGCGCGCCGCGCAGGCGATGCCGTTGCGCTCGGCCACGAGCCGCTCGTCCTCGCGTGCGAGCCCCGCATCGATCGCCGCACGCAGGGCGGGTACGAGGCGCGCCCGAAGAGCACCGGACCCGTCGGGCGGGTCGGCGGCGAGATCCGCGAGGATGGCGGAGAGGGGCTCTGGCAGGGCGGGCTGCGGCATGGCCCGTGTTAGCACGGGCGCGACGGGCGGGGAACGGGGGAGGTCCCCTCCCCCGTCGGCGGTGCCTCGGTGCGGCGGCCGGCGGGCAGGACCGCTCAGCCGTCCTCGGAGCCCGGCGCGCGGGCGATCGGGACGCCGGCGATGCCGTCGCGCTCGTAGATGTCGTCGCGGAACTGGACGGTGCCGTCCGGCGTCGCCCAGGCGGTGATGTAGGTCCAGTAGTTGTTGATGTTCTGCGAGAGACGCACGTCGATCCGCTCGCCGGAGCGGAACGTCTCGTCGATGCGCGCGCGATCCCAGCCCTGCTCCTGCGCCAGCAGCCAGACCACCAGCTCGCGCACGCTCTGGATACGCACGCAGCCCGAGGAGACGAAGCGGAAGTCGTCGCCGAAGATGCCGCGCGCCGGCGTGTCGTGCATGTAGACCTGCTCGGTGTTCGGCATGTTGATGCGCACGAAGCCGAGAGAGTTGAACTCGCCGCCCGGGTCCTGGCGGAAGACGTAGCGCGTGCCCTCGTCCGAGAACCAGTTCACCGCCTCCGGCGCGATCTCCTGGCCCTGGTGGGTGAAGATGCGGATGCGGTTGTCCGTCAGATAGGACGGGTTCTGCTGCATCAGCGGGATCAGGTCGCGGCGGATGATCGAGGCCGGCACCGTCCACGTCGGGTTGAAGTTGATCTCTGTGATGCGCGAGTTGAAGATCGGCGAGGGCCGGTCGATCTTGCCGACGCCGGCGGCGTGGCGGCTCGCGACGACGCCGTTCTCCACCGCCTCGACGGTGGCCGACGGCATGTTCACGATCACGTAGCGATCGCCGAGGCTGCCGGAATAGGCGCGCAGGCGCACGACGTTGAGCTCGAGCTGCTGAAGGCGCACGTCCGCCGGCACGTTCAGCGACACGATGGTCGAGCCGTTGACCGCGCCGGTCGGCGTCAGGCCATGGCGGGTCTGCACGCGGCGCACCGCCGCCTCGACGAAGGAATCGTACGCGTCGGCCGAGCCCGCCGCCGGATCGAGGTCGCCGGACTGGATGAGCCGCCGTCGCAGGGCGACGACGCCGGGTGAGCGAGAGCCGAGCCCGAGCCTCTCGTCGCCGATGCGGCCCCAGCCGCCGCGGGCGACGATGTCGGCGTAGCGCGCGATCATCTCCTCCGTCGCCGCCAGCGTCTGCGGCGAGAGGATCGGCGTGTCGATCCGCTCCACGCGGCTGCGGGTGGCGGCGTCGTAGTTCTGGGCCCACTCCGCCTGGTACTGCGCGTATTGCAGCCCCTGGGCGGAGGCCGTGCGGGCGGCGAGGAGGGACGCGAGGGCGAGCGAGCCGTTGGCGAGAAGAGCGCGGCGGGTGATCATCGGGCGGTGTCGTCTCTCGTGCAGGGCGGGGCGCGTGCCGACGCGGACCGTCGCACGCGGCCCCGCGAGGATGCTGCGTCTCGGTTACCGAACGATGATCGACGGGCCGAATTAAGGCAAGTCACGGGTTGGCGAGCACGGCGGGTGCGCCGCGTCGCCGCTGTGGCGCGGAGGCAACGGTCGGGAGCCGGCGACGGTGAGCGTCCTGCGCGCCGCGCCTTGCATCCGGCCGAACCCCCCGCCTTGTATTCGTATCCGTTTCGTTCTAGTCCTCGAAGGTGTGTGGCGGCGCGTCCGAGAATCGGAAGGGACGGGCCTCCCGGGCCGATGGCGCACGCGCATCGACGCACTATATCGACGCGGTCCACGGGGGCGCACAGTCCCCGCCCGCTCCCACCCGACGAGCCTGTCCGCATGTCCGATCTCGACGATCTGTTCGACCGCGCCCGCGCCGGCGACCCCACCGCCCGCGTGATTTCCGTCCGCGGGGCGCGCGAGCACAACTTGAAGAACGTCGACCTGATGATCCCGCGCGACAGGCTCGTCGTGCTCACGGGGCTGTCGGGCTCGGGGAAGAGCTCTCTCGCCTTCGACACGATCTACGCGGAGGGCCAGCGGCGCTATGTCGAGAGCCTCTCGGCCTACGCCCGCCAGTTCCTGGAGATGATGCAGAAGCCCGACGTCGACCAGATCGACGGGCTCTCGCCGGCGATCTCCATCGAGCAGAAGACCACCTCGAAGAACCCGCGCTCGACGGTGGGAACCGTCACCGAGATCTACGACTACATGCGCCTGCTCTGGGCGCGCGTCGGCGTGCCCTACTCGCCCGCCACGGGCCTGCCGATCGAGAGCCAGACGATCTCGCAGATGGTCGATAGGACGCTGGCGCTGCCGGAGAAGACGCGGCTCTACCTCCTCGCCCCCGTCGTGCGCGGGCGCAAGGGCGAATACCGCAAGGAGCTCGCCGAGTGGCAGAAGAAGGGCTTCCAGCGCGTCAAGATCGACGGGGCCTACTACGAGATCCCGGATGCGCCGACGCTCGACAAGAAGTTCAAGCACGACATCGACGTGGTGGTCGACCGGCTCGTCGTGCGCGGCGACATCGGCGCGCGTCTCTCCGAGAGCCTCGAGACCGCGCTCGAGCTCGCCGACGGCATCGCCGTGATCGAATGGGCGGACGAGAAGGACGAGACCGGCGCGCCGCGGCGCCTCGTCTTCTCGCAGAAGTTCGCCTGCCCGGTCTCCGGCTTCACCATTCCCGAGATCGAGCCGCGGCTGTTCTCCTTCAACAACCCGTTCGGCGCCTGCCCGACCTGCGACGGCATCGGCCACGAGATGCGCATCGACCCGGACCTGATCGTCCCGGACGAGAGCGCCACCCTCAGGAAGGGCGCCATCGCGCCCTGGGCGAAGTCGACCTCGCCCTATTATGGCCAGACGCTGGACGCGCTCGCGAAGCACTACGGCTTCAAGACGAACGTCGCGTGGCGGGACCTTCCGGCGAAGGCGCGCGAGGTGATCCTGCACGGCTCGGGCGGCGAGCCGGTGAGGATGGCCTACGACGACGGCCTGCGCGCCTACGAGGTGCGCAAGCCGTTCGAGGGCGTGATCCCGAACCTGGAGCGGCGCTACAAGGAGACGGAGAGCGACTGGGCGCGCGAGGAGATCTCGCGCTACATGTCCGAGACGCCCTGCGCCGCCTGCGGCGGCAAGCGGCTCAAGCCCGAGGCGCTCGCGGTGAAGATCGCCGGCTGCGACATCGGCGACGTGACGCGCCTGTCCGTGCGCGACGCCGGCGCCTGGTTCGAGGACCTGCCGCCGCGGCTCGACGCGAAGCAGACGGAGATCGCCGGGCGCATCCTCAAGGAGATCCGCGAGCGGCTCACCTTCCTGCTCGACGTCGGGCTCGAGTACCTGACGCTCTCGCGGGCCTCCGGCACCCTGTCGGGCGGCGAGAGCCAGCGCATCCGCCTCGCCTCGCAGATCGGCTCTGGGCTCACCGGCGTGCTCTACGTGCTCGACGAGCCCTCGATCGGCCTGCACCAGCGTGACAACGAGCGCCTGCTCGGCACGCTCAAGCGCCTGCGCGACCTCGGCAACACGGTCATCGTGGTGGAGCACGACGAGGACGCGATCCTCCAGGCGGACTACGTCGTCGACGTCGGGCCGGGTGCCGGCATCCACGGCGGCGAGATCATCGCCAAGGGCACGCCCGCGCAGGTGATGGCGAGCCCCGCCTCGCTCACCGGCAAGTACCTCACCGGCGCGATGGCGGTGGCGACGCCCAAGATGCGCCGCAAGGGGCAGAAGGGGCGCGCGCTCAAGGTCGTCGGCGCGCGGGGTAACAACCTCAAGAACGTCGATGTCGAGATCCCGCTCGGCACCTTCACCTGCGTCACCGGCGTCTCCGGGGGCGGCAAGTCGACGCTCGTCATCGACACGCTCTACAAGTCCGTGGCGCGCAAGCTCAACGGCGCCATGGAGCACCCCGCCCCGCACGATCGCCTCGAGGGGCTCGAGCACCTCGACAAGGTCATCGACATCGACCAGTCGCCCATCGGCCGCACGCCGCGCTCCAATCCCGCGACCTACACGGGCGCGTTCACGCCCATCCGCGAGTGGTTCGCGCAATTGCCGGACGCGAAGGCCCGCGGCTACCAGCCGGGGCGCTTCTCCTTCAACGTCAAGGGCGGGCGCTGCGAGGCCTGCCAGGGAGACGGCGTCATCAAGATCGAGATGCACTTCCTGCCGGACGTCTACGTCACCTGCGACGTCTGCAAGGGCAAGCGCTACGACCGCGAGACGCTGGAGGTGAAGTATCGCGGCCGGTCCATCGCCGACGTGCTCGACATGACGGTCGAGGAGGCGCGCGAGCTGTTCAAGGCCGTGCCCTCGATCCGCGAGAAGATGGAGACGCTCGCCCGCGTCGGGCTCGGCTACGTCAAGGTCGGCCAGCAGGCGACCACGCTGTCAGGCGGCGAGGCGCAGCGGGTGAAGCTCTCGAAAGAGCTCTCCAAGCGCGCCACCGGCCGCACGCTCTACATCCTCGACGAGCCGACCACGGGCCTGCATTTCCACGACGTGGCCAAGCTGCTCGAGGTGCTGCACGAGCTCGCCGACCAGGGCAACACGGTCGTCGTCATCGAGCACAACCTCGAGGTCATCAAGACCGCCGACTGGGTGATCGACCTCGGCCCCGAGGGCGGCGACGGCGGCGGCCGCATCGTCGCCGAGGGCACGCCCGAGGAGATCGCCCGCGCGAAGGGAAGCCATACGGGGCGCTTCCTGGCGGAGGTTCTTTCGCGCCGTCCGATGAAGACGGTGGGGGTGACCGAGGATGCGGCCGGGACGGCGGGGAAGACGGCGACGAAGCCGGTGGGGAAGAAAGCGGGGTCCGGGGAGACGAAGCCCGCCGCTGAGAAGAAGCCGGCACGCAAGCGCGCGACGCGCCAGGCGGCCGAGTAGGACGCGCGGCCGAAATTCCTGCGGAGAGGAATCTTCCCGCTCCGCTCCGAACTTCCCCGAAGCTCAGGCGTTGTCTGCCCAGCATGCAAGGAGGCACGACCATGATGGAGCAGGCGCGGTTCTCGCTCGGGGACAAGGTGAAGCTGGTGGCGGACGAGCGGCAGATGATCCGCATCCATCCCAACCAGATGGCCCTGACCTACGAGATCATCCGCATCGTCCCCGGCGAGCGCGACGGCGAGGCCGTCTACCACATCAAAAGCGAGCGCGAGCCGCACATGCGCGCGGTGGACGAGAGCCATCTCGCGCAGGCGTGAGCGGCGCGTACGGCAGCGGCGGGACGGATCGATGGGGGCCTCCCAACCGGAGGTCCCCTTTTTCTTTCTACTAGGACATGTATTTGACTCCATAGAACGGCCGTGCGAAGAAACTGCATGAGCTGGCGGGTCGTTTTTCATCCGGAGTTTGCGGAAGAGATCGCGCGCATGGATCGGAGCGTGCGCATCGAACTCGTCTCCCAGACGCGCTGGCTGGAGCGGTTCGGGCCGCTGGCGAAGCGACCCCATGTCGATACCTTGGTGGGATCACGCTACGGGAACATGAAGGAATTGCGCTTCAACGCGGGTGGTGGCGTATGGCGCGTTGCGTTCGCGTTCGACCCGGAACGACACGCAATTCTGCTGGTCGGTGGGGACAAGTCGGGGCAAGCTCAGAACCGATTTTACCGGTGGCTCGTCACGACGGCGGATCGACGCTTCGCCGACCACCTGGACGGCCGACTCGCCGAGGGAGATCGCTGATGTACGTGACCCTGCAAGAGATCATCGACCGCCTTCCACCGAACGAGCGCGCCGAGGTCGAGCGTCGCGCCGCGGAGCTGATCGGCGAGGAGATGACCCTGCGCGACTTGCGGCGGGCGCGGGAGCTGACGCAGGCGCGGATGGCGGAGCTGCTCGAGATCGGCCAGGACTCGGTATCCCGGCTGGAGCAGCGCTCCGACCTGCTGCTCTCCACGCTCTCCGAGTATGTCGCGGCGATGGGCGGCCGGCTCGAGCTGGTCGCGCGCTTTCCCGACCGCCCGAACGTGATCCTCACCGGCTTCGCAGCGCTCGGGGGCGAGGACGACGCGCCGGACGCCCGCGCTCCCAGAAGGAAGCGCGGGCCGAAGGCGGGGTGACCCCTCACGCGAACCGCGCGTCGTACTCCAGGAGCGCGTTCAGCAGCACCTGCGCCCCCGCGGCGCATTCCTCCATCGACGTCGATTCCGCCTCGTTGTGCGAGAGCCCGCCCTCGCAGGGTACGAACACCATCGTCGTGGGCGCGACGCGGGCGGTGTAGGCGGCGTCGTGGCCGGCGCCGGAGATCATGTCGCGGTGGGGGAAGCCGGCCTTCTCGGCGCCGTTGCGGACGGCGGCGATCAGGTCCGGGTCGAACTTCACCGGCGGCGAGTCCCACACCTTCTTGTGCTCGACCTCGAGCCCGATCTCGGCCGCGACCTCGGCGATGGCGGCGTACAGCTCGGCCTCCATCCGCGCGAGGACGGCATCCTCCGGGTGGCGGAAGTCGACCGTGAAGAACACCTGCCCGGGGATGACGTTGCGCGAGTTCGGCGTCACCTCGAGCAGGCCCACCGTGCCGACCGCGTCGGGCGCGTGCGCGTGGGCGATGGCGTCGATCCGCTCGACGAGGCGCGCCGCGCCCACGAGCGCGTTCTTGCGCAGGCGCATCGGCGTCGAGCCCGTATGCGCCTCGCGGCCGGTGAGCGTCACCTCGTACCAGCGCATGCCTTGCACGCCCTGCACGACGCCGATGGTCCTGCCCTCGGCCTCCAGGATCGGCCCCTGCTCGATGTGGAGCTCGAGCATGGCGGAGAACTTCACCTCGCCGGGCTTCTTCGTCCCGCGATAGCCGATCGCCTCGATCGCCTCCTTGAAGGTGACGCCCTGGCGGTCCTCTCGCGAGTCGGCGAATGCGGTGTCGAACACGCCGGCATAGACGCCGGAGCCGAGCATGGCGGGGGCGAAGCGCGAGCCCTCCTCGTTCGTCCAGTTCACCAGCATCAGCGGTGCGTTGGTCTCGTAGCCGAGCGCATGGAGCGTGCGCATCACCTCGAGGCCGCCGAGCACGCCGAGCACGCCGTCGAACTTGCCGCCGGTGGGCTGCGTGTCGAGATGCGAGCCGATGGCGATGGGCGCGACGTCCGAGCGCCTGCCGGGACGGGTCGCGAACATGTTGCCGACCTCGTCCACCTCGACGGTGCAGCCGAGCGCCTCGCACTCGACCTTGAACCAGTCGCGGATCTCGCGGTCGAGATCCGTGAGGGTGAGCCGCTTGATGCCGCCCTTGGGCGTCCCGCCCACCTTGGCGGTCTCCATCAGGGTGTCCCAGAGGCGCTGGGCGTCGATCGTGAGGTTCTGCATGGGACGTTTCTCACTCGGATGCGTCTTTCCCTTCCCTGCAGGGGAAGGTGGATCGGCGCGCAGCGCCGAGACGGATGGGGCGCGCCGAAGGCGCATTCCGCGAAGCGGAAGAGATGCAGGCGACGGACCCCACCCCTGATCCGCTTCGCGGATCGTCCCCTCCCCTACAGGGAGGGAGCTACGGCACCACCGTGCCGTGCTCGCGCGCGATCGGCCGCGGGGCGGTGAGCGCCTTGAACGTGGCGAGCGCGCGGGCGGGCGCGGGGAAGGGCTTTCTGGCGATGAACGTGCCCCAGCCGCGCTCGGCCAGGACCTCGCCGTTCTGCGCGGCGAGCCGCCCGCGCAGGAACACCTTCGCCGGCAGGCCCTTCAGCTTGACGCCCTCGAAGACGTTGTAGTCGATCCGCGACACCTGGGTCGCCGCCGAGATCGTCTTCGTCGCCTCCGGATCCCAGATCACGATGTCGGCGTCCGCGCCCTTCCTGATCGCGCCCTTTCGCGGATAGCAGTTGAGGATCTTCGCCGAGTTGGTGGAGGTCGCCGCCACGAATTCGTTGGGCGTCAGGATGCCGGTCGAGACGCCCTTCGTCCACAGCACCGGCATGCGGTCCTCGAGCCCCCCCGTCCCGTTGGGGATCTTGCGGAAGTCATCGAGCCCCATGCGCTTCTGCTCGCTGGTGAACGAGCAGTGGTCCGTCGCCACCACCTGGAGCGAGCCCGCCTGCAGCCCGGTCCAGAGGCTCTCCTGGTGCTTCTTCGGGCGGAAGGGCGGCGACATCACGCGGCGCGCGGCGTAGTCCCAGTCCACGTTGTGGTAGTCGGTCTCGTCCAGCGTGAGGTGCTGGATCAGCGGCTCGCCGTAGACGCGCTTGCCGGCGGCGCGGGCACGGGCGATGGCCTCGTGCGCCTCCCTACACGACACGTGCACGATGTAGAGCTGGCAGCCGGCCATGTCGGCGATCATGATGGCGCGGTTCGCCGCCTCGCCCTCGACCTCGGGCGGGCGCGAATAGGCGTGGAACTCGGGCCCGGACATGCCGCGGCCCATGTAGTCCTCCTGCAATTGCGCGACGACCTCGCCGTTCTCGGCGTGCACCATCGCCATGGCGCCGAGATCGGCGCAGCGCTTGAAGGAATGGAAGAGCACGTCGTCCTCCACCATCAGCGCGCCCTTGTAGGCCATGAAGTGCTTGAAGGTGTTCACCCCGTGCTCGTTGACGATGGCCGCCATGTCGTCGAACACCTGCTCGTCCCAGTGCGTGACGGCGAGGTGGTAGGAATAGTCGCCCGCGGCCTTCTCGGACTTCGCCCGCCAGTCGCGGTAGGCCTCGACCATGCTCTGGCCCGGGCCGGGAATGCAGAAGTCGACGATCATCGTCGTGCCGCCGGAGAGCGCGGCCTTCGTGCCCCACTCGAAGTCGTCGGCCGACACCGTGCCCATGAAGGAGAACTCCATGTGCGTGTGCGGGTCGATGCCGCCGGGCATGACGTAGGCGCCGGTCGCGTCGATCACCTCCGCACCCGCGGGCACGTCGAGGTCCGGGCCGACAGCGACGATGGTCTGCCCCTCCACGAGCACGTCCGCGCGCTCGGAGATGTCCGCGTTGACGACGGTTCCGCCCTTGATGACGAAGGCCATGACGTCCTCCCCTGCAATCCCGTTGTTCGTGCTCGTTGCCGATGGTGCGGGATCGGCCGCGCCTGCGCCGGCCGATCCCCGTGTCATGCGCCGATCAGAGGCCGGCGGCGTCGACGATCGCGTGCGTCCAGGCGCCCTCGGGGGCCTGCGAGATCACCGGGCTGTCGCCGCCCGAGGAGAGCAGCGTCTCCACCGTCTGCTCGTAGGCGGCCGGGTCGAGACGGCCCGCGCCGTCGCCGGAAGCCAGCAGCTTGGCGATCTCGCCCATCATGCGCACCTGGTGCTCCTCGGTCTGGGCGCCGCTGGCGTCGTTCTCGAGGACGATCATGGCCGCCTCCTCGGGGTTCTCACGGGCGTATTCCCAGCCCTTCATCGAGGCGCGCACGAACTTGCCCATGGCCTCGACGAACTCGGGATCCTCGAGCCGGTTCTCGTCGACATAGAGTCCGTCCTCGAGCGTCGCCACGCCCTGGTCCGCGTAGGGGAACACGACGAGCTGCTCGGGGGTGAACCCCGCGTCGATGACCTGCCAGTACTCGTTGTAGGTCATGGTCGAGACGCAGTCCGCCTGGCCCTGGATCAGCGGGTCGACGTTGAAGCCCTGGCGCAGCACAGTCACCCCGCCGTCCGAGCCGTCGGTGGCGAGGCCGAGCCGCGCCATCCAGGCGAGGAACGGATACTCGTTGCCCGCGAACCAGACGCCGAGCGTCTTGCCGGGGAAGTCCTCCGGGCTCTCGATGCCCGTGTCCTCGCGGCAGGTCAGCATCATGCCCGAGCGCTCGAAGGGCTGGGCGATGTTGACGAGCGGCACGCCGCGCTCGCGGGCGGCGAGCGCCGCGGGCATCCACTCGACGATCACGTCCGCGCCGCCGCCGGCGATCAGCTGCGGGGGCGCGATGTCCGGGCCGCCCGGGTTGATGGTGACGTCGAGGCCCTCCTCCTCGTAGAACCCCTTGTCCTGCGCCACGTAGTAGCCCGCGAACTGGGACTGCGTGACCCACTTCAGCTGGAGCGTGATGTCGGTCATCTGCGCCTGCGCGCCGGCCGTCAGGCCCACGAGCAGCCCGAGACCCGCGGCCCCGGTGAGCACCGTCTTCTTCAGCATCGTCCTCTCTCCTCCACTGCCGTCGCCGCGCCCCTGTTATCTGCGGATCGACGGATGCCAGAACGTCGCGGCGCGCTCGGCGAGCGCGACGAGACCATAGAAAGCGGAGCCGGCGATCGCGGCGAGCGCGATCACGGCCCAGACCATGTCGAGGCCCAGGCGCGCCGCCTCGGCCGAGATGCGAAAGCCCATGCCCACGATCGGCGTGCCGAAGAACTCGGCCACGATCGCGCCGATCAGCGCCAGCGTCGAGTTGATCTTCAGCGCGTTGAAGACGAAGGGCAGCGCCGCGGGGATGCGCAGCTTGACGAGCGTCTCCCAGTAGCCCGCCGCGTAGGAGCGCATCAGGTCGCGCTCCATCCGGGAGGCCTCCTCCAGGCCCGCGACGACGTTGACCAGCATGGGGAAGAACGTCATCACCACGACGACCGCCGCCTTGGACGGCCAGTCGAAGCCGAACCACATCACCATGATCGGCGCGATGCCGATGATGGGGAGCGCGGCGACGAAGTTGCCCACCGGCAGCAGGCCCCGGCGCAGGAACGGCACGCGGTCGGCGAGAATCGCCACCGCGAAGCCGGACAGGCAGCCGATGGCGTAGCCGATCAGCACGCCCTTGAGGAAGGTCTGCTGGAAATCGGCCCAGAGCAGGTCGGCGGAAGCGATGAAGCGGGCGAAGATCGCCGACGGCGGCGGCATCAGCGCGCCCGGCACGCCGAGGCCGACGACCACGACCTCCCACAGGAAGAACAGGAAGGCGCCGAACAGGAGCGGCGTGAAGAGGTCGATCGCCGCCTGCGCCGTCTTCGAGCGCGTCTTCAGCCCGGCGAGGCCGGAGACCGACAGCGTCGCCGTCGCCCACAGCGCGATCACCAGCGCCCAGAAGCCGCCGCCCGCGTTCCCCGCGACGTCGGGCTGATGCACGAGCCCGACCGCGTAGACGCAGCCGACCCAGGTCAGCGCGATCAGCCAGGCGACCTTGGCGGGGCTCGCCAGCCGGCGGGCGAGAAAGCCGCTCACGGCCGGCCTCCCATGGCGCGCATGACCGCCTTCTCGAGGAGCCCGACCGCCACGACGAGGAGCGCCGCGCAGGCGGCGGCGACGACGAGCGCCGACCAGATCTGGATCGTCTGCCCATAGTAGGAGCCCGCCAGCAGCCGCGCCCCGAGCCCGGCCTGCGCACCCGTCGGCAATTCGGCGACGATGGCGCCCACGAGCGAGATCGCGATCGCGACCTTGAGGCTCGCGAACAGGTAGGGCAGCGAGGCCGGCAGCCGCAGCTTCCAGAAGATCTCCCAGGAAGAGGCGGAATAGGTGCGCATCAGGTCGCGCTGGATGCGGTCGGGCGCCTCGAGCCCCTTCACCATGCCGATCGTGACGGGGAAGAAGCAGAGATAGGCGGAGATGATCGCCTTGGGGATCAGCCCGCGCAGCCCGATCGAGCCCAGCACCACGACGATGATCGGCGCGATGGCGAGGATCGGCACGGTCTGCGAGGAGATCACCCACGGCATCAGGCTCTTCTGGAGCGTGCGCAGATGCACGATGCCGACCGCGAGCAGCACGCCGAGCGCCGAGCCCATCAGGAAACCGACCAGCGTCGCCGAGATGGTCTCGGTGGCGTGGTAGACGAGGCTCCGCCGGGAGGTCGGCGCCACGTCGAGGATGGTCTTGTCGAGCTCGACCAGGATCTGGTGCGGTGCCGGCAGCATCGGCCGGTCCTCGGCCATGGTCTGCCAGAAGACCGTGCCCGTCGTCGCCTCCTGCCCCATCCGTGCGAAGCGCTCGGAGACGCCGGTCCAGTTCATCAGGATCGCCGCGACGTACCAGACCACCAGGATCGCCGCGACGACGGCGAGAACCGGCCCGGCATTGCCGCGCCACAGCCTGCCGAGGAGGCCGGGACGGGCGGCGCCGACGAGGGGGACGGTGGTGGAGGAGCTGGTTCCGGCGGTCATGGGCGCCCTCCCCTGTCATCCCGGATTGCGAAGCAAGTCCGGGACCCAGAACCTCCGACGTTTCCCTCGGCGTGCGCGAAGCGCGCGCGTCCCGCGACGCTCGCGCCGGCATCGATGTGCGGGGACGCGGCGTTGCACGCCGCTCGGGACGCCGCGGCGGTTCTGGGTCCCGGGCCCGCTTCGCGACCCGGGATGACAGCGGCGCGCATCCCCTCAATCATCGTACGAATGCCCCGCCCGCAGCCCCTCGCGCACGCGGTGGGCGATCTTCAGGAATTCCGGGGTCTCGCGGATGTCGAGGGGGCGGTCGGGACCGAGGTCGCAGTCGATCACGTCGATGATCCGGCCCGGGCGCGGGGACATCACCACGATCTTGGTCGACAGGAACACCGCCTCGGGGATCGAATGCGTGACGAAGACGACCGTCTTCCTCGTCTTCGCCCAGAGCTGCAGCAGCTGCTCGTTCAGGTGATCGCGCACGATCTCGTCGAGCGCGCCGAAGGGCTCGTCCATCAGGAGGAGCTGCGGGTCGAAGGAGAGCGCGCGGGCGATCGAGGCGCGTTGCTGCATGCCGCCCGACAGCTGCCAGGGGTACTTCTTGGCGAAGCCCGCGAGGTTGACGAGCTCCAGCATCCGCGCCACGCGCTCCCGCCGCTCCGCCTTCGGGAGCCCGAATATCTCCAGCGGAAGCTCGACGTTGCGGCCCACCGTCCGCCACGGATAGAGCGCCGGTGCCTGGAAGACGAAGCCGTAGGCGCGCTTCAGGCGGGCCTCTTCCGGCGTCATGCCGTTGACCGTGATCGACCCGCCGGTGGCGCGCTCGAGATCGGCGATGACGCGCAGAAGCGTGGTCTTTCCGCAGCCGGAGGGGCCGATGAACGAGACGAACTCACCCTCGGCGACCTGGAGGTCGACGTCGGAGAGCGCGTAGACCGGCCCGTCCGCCGTCTGGAAGGTGAGCGACAGCCCGCGCACGTCGATCACCGACGCGTCGCCCGCCGCGGCGGCGACGGGCGCCACCGCGTGCGCGCCGAGCGGGGCGGCGGATCCGGCCATGTACTCCTCCAGACGCATGTCCCTGCGTGACCTCTTCAGCTTCGTCCGCCCGGGCCGGCGGCGCAAGAGCGCGATCCGTACGGTTCACCGCTCGTCACGGCGCGCCTCCCCGGCAAGACGCGTGCCGCGGGAGCCGCCCCGACGTCGCAGGTCGCTCTCGCCGCGCGAAGGCGTGCGCGACGGAACTCCCCTCTCCCTCGTGGAGAGGGGTGGGGGTGTGGGGCGTCGGGCAGCGGGCGGGCTCGCCGAACCGGCCGCCGCGGCGATGCAGGACGGCATCGACGCCGAGACCATCCTGCACGCCCCACACCCCCGGCCCCTCTCCACGAGGGAGAGGGGAGCGCCTGCATCGACCTCCCTCGCTCCGTTCGGCCGGCTGCGCCGCATCCCTGCCCATCCCTTCGGCATCCCGCCGCGCGGCGCGGCAGGGAAACCACATCGGAAACCACATCGAAAGCGCGACCATCCGCGCTTGCCTCCCCCCGCATCCACGCCATACCGTCGGGCCGAGCCGGGAGGGCGGGATGGACGAGGCGGTGCGCGTGGACGGTGACGAGACGGCGACGGGACGCAACGGGCTGCGCACCCGGGCGGGCGAGGCCAACGAGGAGCGCATCCTCGACGCGGCGCTCGACGCCTTCGCGAGCCGCGGCTTCCACGGCGCGCGCATCGACGCGATCGCAGCCGCCGCAGGACTTTCCAAGCCGAACCTGCTCTACTACTTCAAGACCAAGGACGCGCTCTACCTCGCCGTTCTGCGCCGCACGCTCGAGCTCTGGCTCGAACCGCTGCGCGAGCTCGACGAAGGACGCGACCCGCGCGCGGCGCTCGCCGCCTATGTCGCCCGCAAGCTCGCCTATTCCCGCGACATGCCAGCCGCCTCGAAGCTGTTCGCGCTCGAGATCCTGCAGGGCGCGCCGCTGCTCGGGCGCGTCCTCGACGGTCCGCTGAAGCTGCTCGTCGACGAGAAGACCGCGATCCTGCGCGGCTGGATCGCCGCCGGGCGGCTCGCGCCCGTCGATCCGCACACGCTCATCTTCGCGATTTGGGCGACGACGCAGCATTACGCCGATTTCTCCTCGCAGGTCGCGGCCGTGACGGGCCGCACGCTGGCGGACGAGGGGTTCTTCGAGGAGACGCGCGCGGGCCTCGTGCGCCTCCTGCTCGACGGGGCGATGCCGCACGGGTGAGACGCCCCGCGCGGGCCGCGCGCCCTACTCCGCGGGTTCCAGCGCGGCGTCGGTGTCGTAGACCACCGGCTGCTTCGCCATCGGGTTGTTGGGGTGCTGCGTCCAGTTCCGGTAGGAGCCGTCGACGAAGCGGCCGGTGCGCTTGTCGACCGCGTTCTCCAGCGGCACCATGGTGATGCAGTTCTCCACCGGGCAGACGACGGCGCACAGATTGCAGCCGACGCATTCCTCCTCGATCACCTCGAACTTGCGCACGCCGTCGACCATGTTGGTGATCGCCTGGTGGGAGGTGTCCTCGCAGGCGATGTGGCAGCGCCCGCACTTGATGCAGGCGTCCTGGTCGATCTGGGCCTTCACGGCGTAGTCGAGGTTCAGGTACTGCCAGTCGGTGACGTTGGGGACCGCCTTGCCCACGAAGTCGGAGACGCGCGAATAGCCCTTGGCGTCCATCCAGTCGGACAGGCCCGACTTCATCTCCTCGACGATCTTGAAGCCGTAGACCATCGCCGCCGTGCAGACCTGCACGGTGCCTGCACCGAGCGCCATGAACTCGGCGGCGTCCGACCAGGTCTCGATGCCGCCGATGCCGGAGATCGGCAGGCCGCGGGTGGCCTCCGAGCGGGCGATCTCGGCGGTCATGTTGAGCGCGATGGGCTTCACCGCCGGCCCGCACATGCCACCGTGCGTGCCCTTGCCGTCCGTGTGCGGCCAGGGCGACATCGCGTCGAGGTCGACGTGCATGATCGAGTTGACGGTGTTGATCAGCGACACCGCGTCCGCCCCGCCGCGCTTGGCGGCTTCCGCGGGCTTGCGGATGTCGCCGACATTGGGCGTGAGCTTCACGATTACCGGCATGCGCGTGTGCTGCTTGCACCAGCGCGCGACCATCTCGACGTACTCGGGCACCTGCCCCACCGCCGAGCCCATGCCGCGCTCCGACATGCCGTGCGGGCAGCCGAAATTGAGCTCGACGCCGTCCGCCTCGGTCTCCTCGACGCGCGCGAGGATCGCCTTCCAGCTCTCCTCGGTGCAGGGCACCATCAGCGAGACGACCATCGCCCGGTCGGGCCACTTGCGCTTGACCTCCTTGATCTCGCGCAGGTTCACCTCGAGCGGACGGTCGGTGATCAGCTCGATGTTGTTGAAGCCGATGACGCGCCGGTCCGGGCCGTGGATCGCGCCGTAGCGCGGGCCGGACACGTTGACGACCGGCGGGTCCTCGCCGAGCGTCTTCCAGACGACGCCGCCCCAGCCGGCGCGGAAGGCGCGCTCGACGTTGTAGGCCTTGTCGGTGGGCGGCGCGGAGGCGAGCCAGAAGGGGTTGGGCGCCTTGATGCCGCAGAAGTTCACGGACAGGTCGGCCATGGTCTCGTCCTCCCTCACTCTGCCGCGATGGGCATGCTGGCGGCGAGCGCCCGGTGGATGGAGAGGGCGGCCTGCTTGCCGTCCTCCACCGCGACGACGGTGAGGTCCTTGCCGCGGGTGCAGTCGCCGCCGGCCCAGACCTTGGGCAGGGAGGTGCGCCCCTCCGCATCCGCCTCGATCTTGGCGCCGTCCATCTCGAGCACGGCGCTCTCGTCGGCGACGTCGGTGGGCAGGAAGACCTGGCCGATCGCCTTGAACAGCTGGTCGGCGGGAAGCGCGAAGGTCTCGCCGGTGTCGACGAGCGTACCGCCATCGAGGGCGGTGCGCATGAACAGCACCGAGGCGAGCGTGCCGCCCTCCCCCTTCACCGCGTAGGGCCGCGCGAAGTGGCGGATGACGACGCCGTTCGTGAGCGCCACCTCCTGCTCGTAGCGCGAGGCCGGCATGGCGTCGGCGCCGCGGCGATAGACGAGGGTGACCTCCTCCGCGCCGAGCTTCTTGGCCTGCACGGCGGCGTCGATCGCCGTCATGCCGCCGCCCACCACGATGACCTTGCGGCCGATCGGCAGCGTCGAGAGATCCGGCGTCTGGCGCAGCCGCTCGATGAAGGCGACCGCGTCCTCGATGTTGGCGAGGCCCGCCTCGTCGATGCCGAGCGCGTTCACCGCCTGCAGGCCGAGCCCGAGGAAGACCGCGTCGTAATCGGCCGCGAGGGCGGCCAGCGTGACGTCGCGGCCGAGCCGCTTGCCGTGATGGATGGTGATGCCGCCGACGCCGAGGACGAAGTCGACCTCGCGCTGCGCGAAGCCGTCGGTGGTCTTGTAGGCGGCGATGCCGTGCTCGTTGAGCCCGCCCGCCTTCTCGCGCGCCTCGTAGACGTCGACCGCGTGGCCGAGCGTCGCGAGCTTGTGGGCGCAGGAGAGGCCCGCCGGACCGGCGCCGACGACCGCGACCCGCGCGCCCGTCGCCGGGCCCTGCCGGTAGAGCTGGCGGCCGGCGGAGAACAACGCGTCGGTGGCGTAGCGCTGGAGCCGCCCGATCTCCACGGGCTTACCCTCGGCCATGCGCACGCAGGCTTCCTCGCAGAGCGTCTCGGTGGGGCAGACGCGGGCGCACATGCCGCCGAAAATGTTCGCGTCGAGGATGGTCTTCGCCGCGCCCTGCGGGTTCTCCGCCATGATCTGGCGGATGAACAGCGGGATGTCGATGCCCGTCGGGCAGGCCTGGATGCAGGGCGCGTCGTAGCAGAACAGGCAGCGCTCGGAGGCGACGCGTGCCTCGTTCCGGTCGAGGGCCGGATGCAGGTCGGCGAAGCCGGCCTCCAGGGCCTCCGCCGGAAGCCGGCCGGCGCCGATGTCAGGATGCGTGCTCACGGCATGAGCCTCCCTCGGCCGCGCGGATACTCGACGCGCGGGCCTGATCGCGAAGTGGTCGGACACGTTCACCCTCGGCCGGTCTCTCTTGGACCGGCTCTAGTTTTGACCATGTGATCAAATGCCGGGGCGGCTGTCAATTTCGCGGCAGGGTGAAATGGGAGGCAGGGGGTGGCGTGGGGATGGGCAGGGTATGCCGAAGAGGCCCGGCCCCTGTCACAACG
>NZ_JBQTCJ010000023.1:0-62009 GCF_052380005.1 Salinarimonas sp. NSM | reverse complement strand
ATGGGTCTGGTATGGGGCCGGCTGTATGTTTTGGGGGGGACAGCGCGGGGGGGGGGGGGGGTCACCCCGGCCGCCGCCACCGGCCTCGTGAAGGACGGCTTCGCCCTCGCCGGGATTCGGCGGGGGCGATCCCGTTCGCGCGCCCCGCGCGTGCTCGTCGCGGCCACCGCGCTCGTCGCCGCGCTCGTGCTGCTGCCGATCCTCTCGGTCGCCTCGAGCATGTTCTCGCCGCGCACGGACGTGATGGCGCACCTCGCCTCGACGATCCTGCCCGATCTCCTGATCAACACCGGGATCCTCGTGCTCGTCGTCGGGCTCGGCACGATCTCGATCGGCGTCGTGAGCGCCTGGCTCGTGACGCAGTGCCGCTTCCCCTTCTCGCGGGCCTTCGTCTGGCTGCTGCTGCTGCCGCTCGCGATCCCCGGCTACATCATCGGCTACGCCTACGCCGATTTCCTCGCCTTCGCCGGCCCGCTGCAGACGGGCCTGCGCGAGATGTTCGGCTGGGCGAGCCCGCGCGACTATTGGTTTCCGAACGTCTACAATGTCTGGGGCGTGAGCGTGATGCTCACCTGCGTGCTCTACCCCTACGTCTACCTGCTCGCCCGCGCCGCCTTCCTGGAGCAGACGGCCAACGCCTTCGACGCCTCGCGGGCGCTCGGTCACGGGCCGTGGAGCGCGTTCGCGCGCGTCGCGCTGCCGCTGGCGCGCCCGGCGATCGCGGCGGGGGTCGCGCTGGCGCTGATGGAGGCGCTCGCCGACTTCGGCACGATGCAGTATTACGGCGTGCGCACCTTCACGACCGCGATCTACCGCACCTGGTTCGGCATGGGCGACCAGACGGCCGCGGCGCAGCTGGCCACGGGGCTCCTCGTCTTCGTGCTCGTGCTGATCGCGCTCGAGCTCCACGCGCGGGGCGCGCAGCGCTACACGCAGGTGGGCCGCGGCGCGCGCAAGGCGCCGGCCTTCCGCCTGCGCGGCTGGCGCGCGGCGCTCGCCTTCGTCGCCTGCGCCTCGCCGGTGATCGCGGGCTTCGTCGCCCCGGTGCTCATCCTCGTGCGGCTCCACCTGATCGGCGGCGACCCGTTCATGAGCGAGCGCTTCTGGCGCTACGCCGCGAACTCGCTGACGCTCGCCGCGATGGCGGCGGTGCTGCTCGTCGGCGTCGCGGTCCTGCTCGCCTACGCGACGCGCCTGTCGCAAGCCAAGCCGCTGCTGGTGCTCGTGCGGGTTTCCACCATCGGCTACGCCGTGCCCGGAACCGTCGTCGCGGTGGGCGTACTCGCCCCGCTCGGGGCCTTCGACAACGCCGTCGACGGCTTCTTCCGGGAGACGTTCGGCATCTCGACGGGGCTGATCCTGTCGGGGACGGTGGTCGCCGTGCTGTTCGCCTACCTCGTGCGCTTCCTCGCCATCGCCTACGGCTCGGTCGAATCGGGTTTCCTGAAGATCTCCAGGACGATGGACGACGCGGCGCGGATGCTGGGCGAGAAGCCCGGCGGCGTCGTCGCGCGCGTGCATGCGCCGCTCCTGCGCGGCTCGCTCGTCACCGCAGCGCTGATCGTCTTCGTCGACGTGCTCAAGGAGCTGCCGGCGACGCTGATCGTGCGGCCGTTCAACTTCGACACGCTGGCCGTGCGCGTCTACCAGCTCGCCTCGGACGAGCGCCTCGCCCAGGCCGCCACGGGCGCGCTGGCGATCGTGGCGGTGGGCATCCTGCCGGTGCTGCTGCTGATGCGCGTGATGGCGAAGGGGGAAAGCGCGCGGTGAGGGATCGCACGACGGGCGGATGCCTCGGCCCGGGGATGGACGCGACCCCACCCACGCCTGCCCGACCCGCCCGCCTCGGCTTCCCGTTCGAGGTCGTGACGCAGGGCGATCTGGAGTCGAACGACAGACGTCGGACCGCCGGGCGGGCGCACCCGGAGCTTTCGCTCGTCTACGTGAGCGCGATCCTCGACCATCGCGCGCGCCACTGGATTCGCTGCCCCGAGGCGGCGAAGACGCCTCGCCTCACTGCTGCGCCGCGGGCGCGAAGGCGGGGATCGTCGCGTCCGGCTGGACCGGCTCGGGCGTGCCCAGCAGCAGGCGCGCAGCGCCGGAGCGCTGGATCAGCGCCTTGGCGTCGGGCACCAGCGTGACGTCGGTGAGGGGGCCGCGGAAGGCGAAGGTCAGCGCGGAGATCAGGTTGTCGTCGCCCACCGGCGTGACGCTCTCCACCGCGGCCTTGGCGTCGATGCGCCGCGCGGCGAGGGAGACCGTGCCTTCCAGCATGCCCGAGAGCTGGGGGCTCTCGAAGCCCGCGTCCACGATGCGGCCGACGCCGTCCTCCACCTCGAGGCGGGCGACGGCGCTGGAGAACGGCGTGCGTCCGCTGCGCAGGGTGCGCGTGGCGGTGAGCGGCTGGCGCTCGAAGCGCCGCAGAGCCTCGGCGAGGTCGACGCCCGCGAACTCGCCCGCGCCGACCTCGACCACGATGGCGCCCTGGAGCGCGGCCAGCAGCGCGTCCGCGTCGACGCCGGTGCCGATCAGCGCGATGTCGCTCGTCGCCGGGCCGGCGATCCAGGCCGAGCCGAGCGAGCGCCCGAGCGCCCCGAGATCGACCCGGGTGCCCTCCGCCTCCAGCCGCATCTCGACGCCGTTCGGCGCGTCGGCGAGGGCGAAGCGCCCGCGGATCTCGCCGCCGGCGAGCCCGGCACGCGAGACCGTCGTCTCGATGCGCCCGGCATTGACGAGCACGCTCATCGCCACTTCGGCGAGGCGCACCGCACCGATGCGTGCCTCGCTCGCGGAGAGGCGCAGATCGAGATCGGCGGCGGTGTGCTGCGAGAGCGTCAGCGGCACCCGGCGCAGCGGCGAGGCGGGGTCGCCGGCCTCGATCACAGGCGCGGCGAAGCGGGTGAGATCGGTGGTGGTGGCGGCGAGCGTGCCGCTCAGCCCGAGGCGGCCGTCCGCGAGCCGCGCGGTGATCGCGCCCTCGAGGGGCGCGCCGCCGAGGCCGAGCCGCAGGGCCGAGAAGGAGAGCGTGCGCCCCACGCCGCTCGCCTCGCCCTCGAGCGAGAGCGGCCCCACGAGGGGCCCGAGCGGCAGCCGCGCGCCGGTCCAGGCCAGGACCTCGCGGGCGGCGCGGGTCTCGAAGGAGACGCTGCCCGTCAGCCAGGGGCTGTCGCGGCCGGTGGCCACGCTGCCCGAGACCGCGAGCCGGCCCAGGCGGCCGGACAGGCGCAGGTCCATCGGGCTGCGCGCACCCGCCGCGAGAGCGGAGGGATCGAGCTGCGAGAGCGCGATGGAGATCGCCTCGCCCCGCACCGCGGCCGAGCCGGAGAGCGAGACGGGTCCGCGCCCGTTGGGCCAGGAGAGCGTGAGGTCTGCGTCGTGGATCACCTCGCGGCGGCTCGCGCCGGCGTCGGTGTAGACGATCGTCGTGTCGAGGAGTCCGATCGCGCCGACGAGGGCGCCCCCAGGCTCGCCGAGCCGATCCGACAGCCGCGCGAGCGTGCCGTCCCAGGGCGAGCGGCCCTGCGGATCGACCGGGACGACGATCCGCGACTGGGCGAGCGAGACCTCGGTGAGCCGGATGCGGCCGAGCACCAGCGGCCCCCAGGCGAGCTGGCCGCGCAGCGCCCCGCCCTCGACGAGCGGCGTGCCGGCGGCGTCGGCGAGGCGGACGTCCTCGAACTTCACCCGCGGCGACGGCAGGAAGGCGACCGTCGTACGGCCGGCGACCGGGAAGGCGAGGCCGAGCTCGTGCTCGAGCTGGCGCTCGACCGCCGCGCGCAGCGCGTCGGAGGAGACCGTCCACGGCGCGACGGCCAGGACGAGCCCGGCGACGACGAGGATCCCGACCGCGCCGACGATCGCCCGTGCCTTGACGGACAGCCTCTCGCGCATGGGGGGTGTGTGGCGCATGCCGAACCGGATCTCGCAGGCGGGTCTCGTGGCGACGGGTCCTCTCGGGCGAGGTGACCCCTTGGGCGGACGCGCGACGCACGCGCCACGCTTTCTTAACCAGTCGAGGCGGTGTTCCGAAAGCCCCGCGTGAGACTTGCTCGCGCCAAAACGCGGCGATCGTACGGCAGACGTCCCGACGCTGCGCGCGGCGGACGGAACACCCCAGGGCGCTCGCCCGTTTGCGCCGGATCAAGGCGGCGCATGCGCGTGCGTGCTCGTCTGTGCGTCCAGACCGACAGACAGACGGGAACCAGCGTCATGAGTCTCCCCCACACCTTCAAGCGAATCACCTTGCACCTCGCCCGCAGCCACGAGCATCCGAACGGATCGGCGCGACACGGCTACGACATCGTCGCGCCGCTGGATACCGACGGCCGGATCGACCCGCAGGCCTGGCGGGCGCGCCGCGACGTCTGCCGCGTGCGCCGGTTCTGGAGCGGCGAGGCGGATCAGGTCGGCCGCCTCGTCCACCGCGCCGGCGGGGCGGGCGGCCACACCTGGATCTTCGACTACGACCCGGACCGCGAGGACGACGACGAGGCCGCCTTCCGGCTCGGCGACCACGTCCTCCAGATCGGCGAGTACGTCTCGATCAAGGACGACATGGACGAGATGCACACGTTCCGCGTCGTCTCGGTCGTCAACGCCGACTGAGCCGCGCCGACGAACCCGCGCCGGCGGTCCGGCCGGGGCGCCGTCGGCGTGCGGACGCACCCGCGAAGGAGCCGCCGATGACCGCGATGAGGACCGTCACGCTGCCCGACGGCACGCCCGTCCCCGCCCTAGGGCAGGGGACGTGGCGCATGGGCGAGGACCGCGCGCGCCGCTCCGAGGAGGTCCGCGCGCTGCGGCTCGGCCTCGAGCTCGGCATGACGCTCGTCGACACCGCGGAGATGTACGGCTCCGGCGGTGCCGAGGAGGTCGCCGGCGAGGCGATCGCCGGGCGCCGCGAGGACGTCTTCCTCGTCTCCAAGGTCTACCCGCACAACGCCACCCGCGACGGCGTGCGCGCCGCCTGCGCGCGCTCGCTGGCGCGGCTCGGGGTCGAGCGGCTCGACCTCTACCTGCTGCACTGGCGCGGCGACGTCCCGCTCGCGGAGACGCTGGCGGGCTTCCGCGATCTCCTCGAGGAGGGACGAATCGCGCGCTTCGGCGTGAGCAACTTCGACACGGACGACATGGAGGAGCTCTGGGCCCTGCCCGGCGGCGACGCCTGTGCGACGAACCAGGTGCTCTTCAACATCACGGAGCGGGGGCCGGAATGGGACCTCCTGCCCGCGCTCCAGGCGCGCGGCGTGCCGATGATGGCCTACAGCCCCGTGGGGCAGGGGAGCCTTCCCGAGCGCGCCCTCGCGGGCATCGCCGAGAAGCACGGCGCGAGCCCGCACCGGGTGGCGCTCGCCTTCGTGCTCTCGCGCTCGGGCACGATCGCGATCCCCAAGGCGGCGAGCGAGGCGCACCTGCGCGACAACCGCGCCGCGCTCGACCTCGTCCTCGACGACGACGACCGCGCGACGCTCGACCGGCTGTTCCCGCCGCCGCGAGCGCCGACACCGCTCGCGATGATCTGAGGCGCCGCGGCCGTCGTGCGAGCGTCACGAAAGGGGCTGGACAAGCGCCGGCACCCCCGCTATCTAGCCGCCATCGTCGACGGGAACCGGGCCTTGGGCTCGACGTTGCCTCGGCGCAGGCGGCGACGCCACCCCTGCTGGGGGATAGTTTAACGGTAGAACCGCGGACTCTGACTCCGCTAGTCCTGGTTCGAATCCAGGTCCCCCAGCCACTCTTCTCCCTCTTTTTCGAAGTGCCGACCGGACGCCACGCGGAAGACGTGGTCGCAGGCCTGCGCCCGGCTGCGGCGGCGGGCGGGGCCGCTCGGGGCTTCTCCCGACTCCCGATCGGCGCGGATGGACGGGCCTCGAGCTCGTCACTCCGCCCGCGATGCGAGACCTCCCGTCTCCGGGCCGGTTTCCGCGACGCTGCGCACGGCGTCGGGACCGCCGGCGATCTCGGTGAGGAGCTTGCGGCGCGCGGCGACCTCGAAGGGGCGGCGCACGTCGGCGATCTCGACGAACGCGCCCGGCCCGCCGATCAGCTCGCGGGCGAAGTAGTCCTCGAGCGTCGTGCCGCCGGGGAGGCCCGGCCGCCCGCCCGGCCGCGCGATGGCCAGCCCGTTGATGGTGAAGCCCGCGGCCAGCGCGTCGGCACGGGCCGCGGCGAGCGGGCGCCCGCCGCGATTTCCGCTGTCGGCGGTCACGTCGATGATGCGCCGCGTGCCCTCGATGGCGTTCTCCTCGACGAGCCGCACCGAGAAGTCGATGGCGTTCGATATCGAGTTCCAGCCGAAGGCACCGCGTGGCGCCGCCATCAGCTCGTCGGCGAAGGCGCGCGCGCTCTCCGGCCCGTCGATCACCCGCCAGTCGACCACGAGCACCTGCGAGGTCGGCCCGCCCCATTCCACGTATGCGACGGCGATCGAGCCGAGCAGGCCCTGCGCGATCGCCGAGAGGACGTCCTCGCTCGCGAGCGCCTCCCCCCAGCTCCGACGCTGGAAGTAGAGCTCGTCGTCGTCGATCGAGCCCGAGCCGTCGGCGGCGAAGACGAGCTCGAGGTCGACGTACGCGACGTCGCGGCCGGTGTCCTGGGCCCGTGCGCTCGAGCCCGCGAGCACGAGGGCGGTGGCGAGCAGGGCGGCGGCGATCGTCCTCGTCACGGGCGGATCCTCGGCGATGCGGGCATGCACCATTCGAGATAGACCGCGCGCGGCCGGAGGGAAGGGCGCGCCGGTCCGCGCGGGATTTCGAAGGCACCGGCGGTTCCGCGGGCGGTCCCGGCGATCTCGTCGACCTTCCGTTCAGCATTCACGTGCGAAGGTAGGCTCGCGCGGCGGTGGGCGCTCGCCATGCGACGGACGAGGCGCCGGCCTCGGCGCGCGTGGGAGCTGGGCTCCGCTGCGGAATGTCACGCTGGGCGAGGGCGTCGCCGGTCGCGATGCGCCGAGATGCCGACGGAGATGCGAGATGAGCAAGGTGGCCCTGATCACGGGCATCACGGGGCAGGACGGCGCGTATCTCGCCGAGCTGCTCCTCGGCAAGGGCTACCGGGTCCACGGCATCAAGCGGCGGTCCTCCTCGTTCAACACGGGGCGGATCGACCATCTCTACAAGGATCCGCACGAGCCGGACTCGCGCTTCTTCCTCCACTACGGCGACCTCACCGACGCGACGAACCTGATCCGCGTGATCGCCGAGGTCCAGCCGACCGAGATCTACAATCTCGCGGCACAGAGCCACGTGCAGGTGAGCTTCGAGACGCCGGAATACACGGCGAACTCGGACGCGCTCGGGACGCTGCGCCTGCTCGAGGCGATCCGCATCCTCGGCCTGGAGAAGACGACGCGGTTCTACCAGGCCTCGACGTCCGAGCTCTACGGCAAGGTGCAGGCGGTGCCGCAGGACGAGACGACGCCGTTCTACCCGCGCTCGCCCTACGCGGCGGCGAAGATCTACGCCTACTGGATCACGGTGAACTACCGCGAAGCCTACGGCATGCACGCCTCGAACGGCATCCTGTTCAACCACGAGAGCCCGCTGCGCGGCGAGACCTTCGTCACCCGCAAGATCTCGCGCGCCGTGGCGGCGATCGCCCTGGGCCTGCAGGACCGGCTCTACATCGGCAACCTCGACGCCAAGCGCGACTGGGGCCATGCCCGCGAGTACGTCGAGGGGATGTGGCGCATCCTCCAGCAGCCCGAGCCGGACGACTACGTGCTGGCCACGGGGGAGACCAACACGGTGCGCGCCTTCGTCGAGCGTGCCTTCGCCCGCGTCGGGATCACCGTCGCCTGGGAGGGGGAGGGCGTCGGCGAGGAGGGGCGCGACGCGGCCACCGGCCGGGTGCTCGTGAGCATCGACCCGCGCTACTTCCGGCCGACCGAGGTCGACCTCCTCCTCGGCAATCCGGCGAAGGCCAAGGCGAAGCTCGGCTGGGAGCACAGGATCGGCTTCGGGCAGCTGGTCGACGAGATGGTGGACGCGGACCTCGCCCTCGCGAAGGCGAGCCTGCCCTCGCGGGACGCGACGCCTGCCCGCGACGCACGGACGGGGTGAGGCGCATGAGATATTCGCTGGAGAGAAAGCGCATCTGGGTCACCGGCCATCGCGGCATGGTCGGCTCGGCGATCGTGCGGCGCCTGCAGGCGGACGGGCTCGACGCGCTCGTCGCCGGGCGCGACGTGGTCGACCTGCGCGACCAGGGCGCGGTCCGGTCCTTCGTCGCCCGGGAGCGGCCGGACGTCGTGGTGGTCGCGGCGGCGAAGGTGGGCGGCATCCACGCCAACGACACCTATCCCGCCGACTTCCTCTACGAGAATTTGATGATCGCCTCCAACGTCGTCGAGGCGTCGCACGCCAACGACGTCGAGCGACTGCTCTTCCTCGGCTCCTCGTGCATCTACCCGCGGCTCGCCCCCCAGCCGATCTCGGAAGACGCGCTGCTGACGGGGCCGCTCGAGGCCACGAACGAATGGTACGCGATCGCCAAGATCGCCGGGCTCAAGCTCTGCCAGGCCTACCGGCGCCAGCACGGGCGCGACTACATCGCCTGCCAGCCGACGAACCTCTACGGACCCAACGACAATTTCGACCTCGCGACCTCGCACGTCCTGCCGGCTCTGCTGCGCAAGGCGCACGAGGCGAAGACGGGCGGGGCGACCTCGTTCACGGTGTGGGGGTCGGGCACGCCACGGCGCGAGTTCCTGCACGTCGACGACCTCGCCGACGCGTGCCTGTTCCTGCTGCGCCACTACGGCGCTGCCGACCCGCTCAACGTCGGCTGGGGCGAGGACCTGTCGATCGCGGAGGTCGCGCACATGATCAAGCGCGTCGTCGGGTTCGAGGGCGAGATCGTCTTCGACCGCTCGAAGCCGGACGGCACGCCGCGCAAGCTGCTCGACACGGCGCGCATCAACGCGCTCGGCTGGCGCCCGCGCATCGGGCTCGAGGAGGGGCTGCGCGGGTACTACGACTGGTTCCTGGCGCACGTGGGCGGGTCGCTGCGCGCCTGAGCGCGGAGACGCCGCGGTCGCTCGGCTGCCTCGTCGCGGCAGCCTTCCCGTCGCGCAGGGCGAGCGAGCGTCGGCGACGAGGCGGCGCGCTCGACCCGGCGGCCCCGAAGGGCCATACATGAGCAGCGCCGTTCGCGCCCGTCCAGCGGCCCGGCGCGGGCGGGGAGGGGACCGATCCATGCGTGCGCTCGTCTTCGACTACGCCCTCACGCCGGACGGCTGGGCCCGCGACGTCGGCGTCGACGTCGAGGGCGGGACGATCCGTGCCGTCGTGCCGGGCGCCGGGTCGGGCGGACGCGAGCGCATCCGCGGCGCGGCGCTGCCGGGCATGCCGAACCTGCATTCGCACACGTTCCAGCGGGCGATGGCCGGCCTCTCCGAGACCCGCGGCCCGACGGACGACAGCTTCTGGACCTGGCGGAAGGTCATGTACGCCTTCCTCGGCAGCCTCGACCCGGACGACGTCGAGGCGATCGCGGCCTTCGCTTTCCTGGAGATGCTGGAGAGCGGCTTCACCGCGGTGGCCGAGTTCCACTACCTCCACCACGATCCGCAGGGGCGACCCTACGCCGAGCGCTCCGAGCTCGCGCAGCGCATCGTCGCAGCCGCTGGCGCGGTCGGGATCGGGCTCACCCTCCTGCCGGTGCACTACGCGCAGGGCGGCTTCGGCGCGGCGCCGCCGGAGCACGGCCAGCGCCGCTTCGTCGACGACGTCGAGGGGCTGATGCGCATCGCGGACGGCGTGCGGCCGGCGCTCGCGGCGCTGCCGAACGCCCGGCTCGGCATCGCGCCCCACTCGCTGCGCGCGACCACGCCCGAGAGCCTCGCCACGCTGCTGGCCGCCAACCCGGTGGGCCCGGTCCACATCCACGTCGCCGAGCAGGTGAAGGAGGTCGAGGACTGCCTCGCCTGGTCGGGCGCGCGCCCCGTCGCCTGGCTCCTCGACAACGCCCCGGTCGACGCGCGCTGGTGCCTGATCCACGCGACCCATCTCGACGCCTCCGAGCAGGCGCGGCTCGCGGCCTGTGGCGCGGTGGCGGGCCTGTGCCCGATCACCGAGGCCAACCTGGGCGACGGCG
Organism: Salinarimonas sp. NSM; assembly: GCF_052380005.1. Taxonomy (NCBI): domain Bacteria; kingdom Pseudomonadati; phylum Pseudomonadota; class Alphaproteobacteria; order Hyphomicrobiales; family Salinarimonadaceae; genus Salinarimonas; species Salinarimonas sp. NSM. The sequence goes on along the minus strand of NZ_JBQTCJ010000023.1, from coordinate 51,914 downwards.
TCTTCCCCGCCTCCGAGGTGCTCGGTGCGGGCGGGCGCTTCGGGGTCGGCACCGATTCGAACGTCGAGATCTCCGCCTTCGGCGAGCTGCGCCAGCTGGAATACGGCCAGCGCCTGACGCGGCGGGCGCGCAACGTGCTCGCCGGGGAGGCCGGCCGCTCGACCGGGCGACGGCTGTGGGAGGGGGCGCTCGCCGGCGGCGCCCAGGCGCTCGGGCTGCCCATCGGCGCGCTGGCGCCGGGCCTGCGGGCCGACATCGTGACGCTCGACCTCGACCACCCCGACCTCGGCCGCGCCGTGGGCGACCGGACGCTCGACACCGCGGTGTTCTGCCTCGGCCGCGCGGCCGTCCGCGACGTCCTCGTCGGGGGCGAGCGGGTGGTCGAGAACGGACGCCATCGCGCGCGCGAGCGGGTCGCCCCGCGCTACGCCGCGCGCGTCGCCCGCCTCGCCGAGTTGGCCTGACGCGTGGATGCGACCGCGCACGGTGTTCGGGACGAGCGGGGGAGGCCGGGCGGATGCGTGCTGGATTCCCCGTCCGACGGCTGCTAGGGACGGGCGCCCGGACGTCTGCCGTCCGCGCTCGTCAGCCCCGGTTCCTCGTCCATGGTCGTCCTGGTCATCCTCGATGAGCGCGCTCTCGAGCGCGCGCGCGCGTTCCCCATCACGCCGGACACGCGCGTCGTCACGCTCTCCTCCATGGCGGACTCGGTCGCCGCGCTCGGCGCACCGGTCGTCGTGGCGGGTGACGCCGACCTCGGCGAGGACGCCTTCGCCGGCTGCGCGCGCTTCGTCGAGGCCTTCGAGGCCGGCCTCGCGCGGAGCGGCTGCGAGGCGCTCGCGCCGCACGTCAACAACATCTACTATTTTTTCGTGCGGCCGATCCTCTGGCTCCTCGCCGCGATAGCGCGGACCACCGCCGGTACGAACGCCGAGATCGTCCTCTTCGGCGGGCACCCGAAGGTCGAGCTGCCCTGCGTCTACGGCGTCGCGATCCTCGAGCAGAACCGCGCCATCCTGGCACGCCCCTCGCAGGTGATGAACCCGTACCTCTACCAGGCGCTCGCGCCGACGCACCGGGTGACCTTCCTGGCGGAGAACGCCCTCGTCCTGCGCCTGCGGCGCTTCGCGCGCCGGCTCGCCGTGCCCACCGCGCTGATGGTGAAGCTCGTCGAGAAGCACCTGCGCGCACGCGCGGCGCACGGCGTGGTGCACAGCGCCGTGGCGGCCACCGCAGACCACGCCGGCGACGATCGCGCGGACGTCGTCGTGCCGGTCCGCTCCGCCGCGCAGATCCGTTACGTCCGCGGCGCCGTCGCGCTGCTCCATGCGCGGGGATACCGCGTGCGGGTCCTGGTCCATCAGGTGCTCGGCGACCGGCAGCTCGCGCTCGATGCGGCGCGCAGCGCCCTGCCGGCGCAGACGATCCGCTCGCTGATGGGCGCGCGCCCGCTCGCGACGTTCGCGGCGGGCTGGGCCAAGGCGATCGTGCGCGGCGCGTTCGGCCTCGTGGGGACGCGGGCTTCCCTGCGGCTCGGCGAGCCGGGCGCCGCCTTCGACGTGTCGCTCCGCCAGCTCACGCGCGACACCCGCGCCTTCTTCAACTTCGACACGTGGCGCGACGTCCTAGCCGACGGGCTCGACCGTCATGCGCCGGGCGCCCGCGCGCTCCTGTCGCTCGAGCTCACGAGCAGCCAGGCCTTCCAGGAGGCCGCGCTCGCCGAGGCGCGCGGGATGGCCTTCGCGAACGTGCAGATCGGGCCGCTCGAGCACATCCCGCACCCGGCGCTCTCGGTGGGCGGCACGTTCCTGACGCTCTCGGAGGACGATGCGCGCGCCTTCGCGCGGCTCGGCGTGCGCAACCGCGGCACCTGCCGCTTCATCGGGCCGCTCAAGTATCTCGGCATGATCGCGGACGCGCCGAAGCCGGTCGCGGCGCCCACGAGCTGGCGCACGGTGCTGTGCCTGACCCAGCCCTACGAGTATCACAACCAGATCGCCGTGATCCGCACGCTGCTCGCTTGGCTCGCCGCGCACGCGCCGCAGGCGCGCCTGCTGGTTCGGCTGCACGGCCGCGACACGGTCGAGACCTACGCCGCGTTCCGCGACGACCCGCGCTTCGTGCTCGGCGATCCCGTCAGCGACATCTACGACGAGATGCGCGCGGCGGACGTGGTCGTGGCCCGCACGACGTCCGCCATCGACGAGGCGATCCACCTCGGCGTGCCCTTCGTCTCCTGTGCATTCTCGCAGTTCGACCGCGAGCTCGAGCTGCCCTACCTCGACCCGGCGTCGGGTCTCGTCTGCGCCTCGCCCGAGGCGCTCGCGGCGCGGCTCTCGGACTGGCGGGGGCTCGATGCGGCGTTCGCCGCGATGCGCGCGCGATATCTCGCGCGCGCCGGGTCCGGCTCCGACGCCGAGCTGATCGACCGGCTCATCGACGTGCTCGCGCTCAGGCCGGGCGGCCGTTGACCGCACCGGTGATCGTCAGGTCCTCGGGCACCGACGCCGGATCGACGGCGACGCAGCCGCGCAGCGCCGAGAGGGCGATCGCCCCGAGCACGCGCTGCCCGGTCGCGATCTCGTCGAGACGGATGCTCGACGCAGCGCCCTCGCGCACCGCCCTGGCCAGCTCGGTGAGCGCGGTGACGGCGCCGCTCGTGCTCTGCGGCACGGCGACGGGCTCGGGCGGGCCGGCATAGTAGCCGCTCGCGTCCGCGCGGGCGACGACGAGCGCGCGGCCGTCGCTGCGGATCTCGATCGCCCCGCGCGTCCCGGAGAGCCGCGTCGTCATCCCGCCGGCGCTCGTGATCAGGCCCTGCACGCCGTTCCCGAAGCCGAGCCGGGCGAAGTGAACGCGCGGGTCCCCGTCGATCAGGCGCTCGTCGGCGGGCATGCCTGCGAGATCGCAGGCGGCGACGACCGAGCGCACGTCGGTGCCCGCGAAGTAGAGCATGAGGTCGACGCTGTGCGGATGCGTCCACATCAGCGCCTGGGCGGGGCCGTTGTCGATCGCGACCTCGCGCAGCTCGCCGATCTCGCCGGCGGCGAGGAGATCGCGGGCCGCGCGGTAGGGCGCCATGAAGCGGCGCAGCGCGCCGTAGGTGAGAGCGAAGCCCGCGCGCTCGGCCCGGGAGAGCACGTCGAGCGCGTCGCCGAGCCGGCTCGCGAGCGGCTTCTCGGCGTGCGCGCCCCGCACGCCGGCGGCGATCGCCGCGCGCAGGACCTCCGCGCGCTGGTCGCTGCGCGTCGCGACGAGGACGACGTCCGGGCGCACCACCTCGAGCATCGGCCGGTAGTCCGTGAAACGGCCGTTCGCGGGAACGCCGTAGCGCTCGCCGGCGGCGGCGAGCCGCTCCGCGTCCGGGTCCGCGAGGGCGACGAGGCTCATCCCGTCGACGGCGGTCGCCGCCTCGGCGTGGCTGAGGGGAAACCAGCAGTCCGGCAGCATCGCGCGGGTGGCGTCGCTCGTGAACGCGCCCATGCGGCCGCAGCCGATCAGGGCGACGCGCAGCGTCTCGGTCATGGGGCTCACCATTGCAGGACGATCGTGACGAGATCGGGCTCGCGCGCCTCGAGCCGGGCGTAGGCGGTCTCGATCGCCTGCGCGGGCAGGACGTCCGAGACCATCGCGCGCGCGGGGAGGCGGCCGGAGAGGACGCGGTCCGCGAGCCAGAGCATGTTCCGGCGCAGCGTGAAGCGCGCCTCGTGCTCGGGCGGATCGGATTCGATCACGGCGCCGCAGCCCATGATGGTCAGCTGCTTGTCGTAGAGGAACTCCGACGCGAGCGGGTTGAAGTCCGCCGGCGGCTGCCCGCGTCCGGGGAAGCCGAGCACCGCGATCGTCCCGCCGTGGCGCGCGAGCATCAAGGCGAGGCGCCAGTCGGCCCAGCCGTTCGTGGTGACGACCACGATGTCGGCGCCGCCGGGGAGGAGGCGGGCGATCTCGGCCTCCTCGCGCGAGGCGACGGCGCGCGCGCCGAAGGCCGCGGCCCGCTCGCGGGCGCGCGGCTGGTCGGACACGGCGTAGCCGTCGCCGCCGCTGGCCTCGACGACCGCGAGCGTGCCGAGGCCGAGCGGCCCGAGCCCGAGGACCGCGACCCGCATGCCCGGCGCGAAGCCCGCCTTCTGCAGCGCGGCGAGTCCGAGATGGAAGAGATACGTGACCGACAGCGCCGCCGCGTCGGCATCGCCGGGAGCCCGCGCGAGCACGGCGTCCCGAGCGCAGGCGAAGGCGCTGCGATGGGACTGGTGCGTGAGGACGAGATCGCCCGGACGGACGTCGCGGACGTCCGCGCCGACCTCGACCACGCGCGCCACGTTGCAGTAGCCCTGCAGCCGCGGATATGCCGGGCCGGGCCGCAGCGGCGGCGCGCCGGTGTAGGCGGCGAGCTCCGTGCCCGGCGAGATCGCGCTCGCCACCGTGCTCGCGACGATCGCGCCGGCCGCGGGGGGCGCGACCTCGACCTCCTCCCAGACGAGGGTTCGGGGGGCCGTGAGCCGGACGATGCGGGCGATCGGCACGCTGCGTGTCTCCTGTGGCGTGGGGGCGGCCCCCTTCTAGGCGGGCGGGCGGTTGCGCGCAACGTCACCCGACCCTCGACTTGCCCGCGGCCCCGTGATAATCCCCCGGCCTGTCTGGAAGAGGCGCGACGCGGCCGCGGGCCCGTGCGCCTCGCCGATCCGAGGGATGCCCGCCTTGTCCGTTCGCTTCTGCACGCGCTGCGTCTACTGCAGCGTCGCCGCCACGCCCGTGACCTTCGACGCGGAGGGGGTCTGCTCCGGCTGCCGCGTCTCCATGCAGCCGTCGACCGTCGACTGGGACGAGCGGCTGGAGTGGCTGAAGGAGCTGGCCGACGAGCATCGCTCCGAGAGCAACTACGACATCCTCATCCCGGTCAGCGGCGGCAAGGACAGCTACTTCCAGGCGCACGTCGCCTCGAAGATCCTCGGCCTGAAGATCCTGCTCGTGACCTATCACGGCAACAACTACCTCCCCGAGGGCGAGGAGAACCTGTTCCGGATGCGCGAGTGCTTCGACGCCGACCACATCGTGGTGCGGCCGTCCGTCGACGTGCTGGTGCGGATGAATCGCCTCGGCTTCCGGCTGCAGGGCGACAACAACTGGCACGCCCATTGCGGCATCTTCACCACCCCGATCCAGGTGGCCGTCCGCTACAAGGTCCCGCTGATGATGTGGGGCGAGCACGGCTTCATGGATCTGGGCGGGATGTACTCCTACAACGACATGGTGGAGTTCACCTCGAAGTACCGGCTTGAGCACGCGCTGCGCGGCTACGACTGGCACGACTTCACCGACGAGGGGCTCGACAAGCTCGGCCGTCCCGAGCTGAAGGAGGGCCTTCGCCCGAAGGATCTCCTCTGGGCGATGTACCCGTCCGACGACGAGATCGACGAGGTGGGCGTGCGCGGCATCTACCTGTCGAACTTCGTGCGCTGGGACGCCAACGAGCACACCGAGCTCGTGATGCGCGAGTACGGCTGGAAGCCGGCGCAGCAGCCCTTCGAGCGCACCTATCGGATGTTCTCGAACCTCGACGACATGCACGAGAACGGCATCCACGACTACATGAAGTTCGTGAAGCTCGGCTACGGCCGCGGCACCGACCACGCCGCCAAGGACATCCGCGCCGGGCGCATGACGCGCGAGCAGGGCATCGAGATGGTGCGCCGCTACGACGCCGTGAAGCCGCGCCGGGACCTCGACCGCTGGCTCGCCTATGTCGGCATGAGCGAGGAGGAGTTCGACCGCACGCTCGACGGCTTCCGCGATCCGCGCGTCTGGTGGATCGAGGACGGGCAGTGGTGGAAGGACGACATCTGGGGCGGCGCGAGCGCCTACGGCCCCGTCCACCTGCCGCAGGAGCTGCGCGGCAAGTACCTGCGCAAGGGCTGACGACGCACCGGCTCCGGGCAGGGTCGCCGCAGCGTGGCGGGCGGTTTGCCCGCCCGGGCGAAACTCGATAGAGGAATGCGGGCGCGCCCCGCGGCCGCGCACGGGGCGGCCGCACGGCCCCCGAGGGAGCGCCGCGGGACGGCGCCAAGCGGAAGTAGAATCGCGATGCTCAACGGCAAGTCCATCCTCGTCACCGGCGGTACCGGTTCCTTCGGCAACGCCTTCGTGCGCGAGGTCTTCGCCCGCTTTCCCGACGTGAAGCGGGTCGTCGTCTACTCGCGCGACGAGCTCAAGCAGTTCGAGATGGCGCAGCGCATCTCCGATCGCGATCACCCGGCGATCCGCTACTTCATCGGCGACGTCCGCGACGCCTCCCGCCTGCGGCGGGCGCTCGAGGGCATCGACATCGTCGTCCACGCGGCGGCGCTGAAGCAGGTGCCCGCAGCGGAGTACAATCCGTTCGAGTGCATCAAGACCAACGTCATCGGCGCGCAGAACGTGATCGAGTGCGCGCTCGACGCCGGCGTGAGCCGCGTCGTCGCGCTGTCGACGGACAAGGCGGCTGCGCCGGTCAACCTCTACGGCGCGACCAAGCTGTGCTCGGACAAGCTGTTCGTGGCGGCCAACAACATCCGCGGCACGCGTGACATCCGGTTCAGCGTGGTGCGCTACGGCAACGTCATGGGCAGCCGCGGGTCGGTGATCCCGTTCTTCCTGGATCGCCGTCGCACCGGCGTCCTGCCGATCACCGATCCGCAGATGACGCGCTTCAACATCTCGCTCGAGGACGGCGTCGCCATGGTGATGTGGGCGATCGAGCACGCCTGGGGCGGCGAGATCCTGGTGCCCAAGCTCCCCTCCTACCGCATCACGGACCTCGCCGAGGCGATCGGGCCCGGCTGCCGGCAGGAGGTGGTGGGCATGCGCCCGGGAGAGAAGCTGCACGAGGAGATGATCACCTCGAGCGACAGCTTCTACACGGTGGACATCGGCGGCTACTTCGCCATCCTGCCCGCGACGCCGGACTACACATTCGAAGACTACACCGAGGCCTTCGGCGGCTCGCGGGTCGCCGCCGGCTACGCCTACGACAGCGGCACGAACGAGCACTTCCTCACCGTCGAGGAGATCCGCGAGCTGGTCGAGACGCACGTCGTCGGCGCGGGCAAGGCGGCGGGCGCATGATCACGATCCCCTACAGCCGGCAGGACATCGACGCCGCCGACGAGGCCGCCGTCCTCGCCGTGCTGCGCGCGCCGTTCCTCACGCAGGGGCCGGTGATCGGCCGATTCGAGGAGGCCTTCGCGGCGCGCCACGGCGTCGCCCACGCGGTCGGCGTGTCGAACGCGACGGCGGGCCTGCACATCGCCTGCCTCGCCCTCGGGCTCGGGCCGGGCGGGCGCTTGTGGACCGCGCCCAACAGCTTCGTCGCCTCGGCCAACTGCGCGCTCTATTGCGGGGCCGGCGTCGATTTCGTCGACATCGATCCGCACACGCGCAACATGTCCGTCACCGCGCTGCGCGAGAAGCTCGAGCGGGCGAAGGCGCAAGGCACGCTGCCCGACATCGTCGTGCCGGTCGACTTCTCGGGCTTGCCCGCGGACCTGCGCGAGATCCGCGCGCTGGCGGACGCCTACGGCTTCCGCATCCTGCAGGACGCCTCCCACGCCACCGGCGCGACCTATCTCGGCGCGCCGGTCGGCTCGGCCTTCGCCGACGCGACGGTGTTCAGCTTCCATGCGGTGAAGGTGGTGACCACCGCCGAGGGCGGCATGGTCACGACGCAGGACGACGCGATCGCGGCCGCGCTGCGCGACCTGCGCACCCACGGCATCACCCGCGACGCCGACCGCTTCGAGGGCGAGAGCGACGGGCCGTGGTACTACGAGCAGGTCGGGCTCGGGTACAATTACCGGCTGACGGAGATGCAGGCGGCACTCGGCCTCTCGCAACTCGCGCGCATCGAGGCGATGCAGGCGGCGCGCGTGCGCCTGGCCGATCGCTACGACGCGCTCCTCGCCGACCTGCCGGTCATCCGCCCGGCTCGCGCGAACGACCGCACGAGCGCCTGGCATCTCTACGTCGTCGAGGTCGACGAGACGCGCACGGACGCCACCCGCGCGGACGCGTTCGCGGCGCTGCGTGCGGCCGGGATCGGCGCCAACGTGCACTACATCCCGATCCATACGCAGCCCTACTACCGGCGCATGGGTTTCGGCTGGGGCGACTTCCCGGCCTCGGAGCACTATTATCGCCGCGCGATCTCGCTGCCGCTCTTCCCGGCGCTGACGGACGCCGAGCAGGACCGCGTCGTCGAGACCCTCGCAGCAGCGCTGCGGCGCTGACGGCCGCGCGATGCGTCTCGCGGTCATCCCGGCGCGCGGCGGCAGCAAGCGCATCCCCCGCAAGAACGTCAAGCCGTTCGCGGGCCGGCCGATGATCGCCTGGGCGATCGCGGTGGCCCGCGCGGCGGGCGTGTTCGACCGCATCGTGGTGTCGACGGACGACGACGAGATCGCCCGCGTCGCGGCGGGGGAGGGGGCCGAGGTCCCCTTCCGCCGCCCGGCCGAGCTCGCCGACGACCACGCGCCGACGGTCCCCGTGATCGCCCACGCCGTCGCCACGCTCGAGGAGGGCGGCTCGACCGCGCGCGAGATCTGCTGCATCTACCCCTGCGTGCCGCTGCTCGAGGCGACGGACATTCTCGACGCGCACGCGCTGCTCGTCGCGGCGGGCGAGGGCTACGCCTTTCCGGTCGTCGCCTTCGAGAGCCCCGTCCAGCGCGCGCTCGCGCGTGACGCGGACGGCCGCACGCGACCGCTTTTCCCGCACTTCGCGCAGACACGCACGCAGGACCTGCCGCCGGCCTACCACGACGCCGGGCAGTTCTACTGGGGCATGCGCGAGGCCTGGCTCGCCGGCGCGAGCATCCACGAGCACGGGCGCACGCTCGTCCTGCCGCGCAGCCGCGTCGTCGACATCGACACGCCGGAGGACTGGGAGCGGGCGGAGCGGCTCCATGGGGCACGGGCGTGAGCGCCGTGCCGCGCCACGTCCTGATGCGCCTCGACGCGACGCCCGAGCGCGGGCTCGGGCACCTGATGCGCTGCCTCGCGCTGGCGCAGGCGCTCCAGGCCCGCGGGCGCGCCGTCGCGATCGCGAGCCGCGCGCTGCCCGAGGGGGCTCGCGCGCTGGCGCAGGCGCGCGACGTCGCGCCGATCGACCTTCCGCCGCTGCCCGACGCCATGATACGGGCGGTGTCCGCGCTCGGGCCGGAGGCCGCGTGGCCACGCGAGATCCAGGAGCGCGACGCCGCCGAGACCCGCACGGCCGCGGAGACCCTCGGCGGGCCCGTCGAGACGATCCTCGTCGATCATTACGGCCTCGACGCCGCCTGGGAGCAGGCCGCTCGCATCGCGGGCACCCGCATCGCGGCGATCGACGACCTGCTGCGGGCGCACGCCTGCGACGTGCTGATCGACCAGAACGCCGGACGCGACGGCGCCGACGCCTACGCCGATCGCACGCCGCCGGGCTGCGGCCGGCTGCTCGGCCCGCGCTTCGCCCTGCTGAGGCCGGAATTCGCGACCCTGCACGATCGCGCGGAGATCCGCCGCGGTCCCGTGAGGCGCATCCTGCTGTCCTTCGGCGGCACCGACGCGGGGAACGCGACGGGCCATGCGCTCGCCGCGCTCGTGCGTGCCGGGCTGGGCGACCGGACGATCGACGTCGTCGTCGGCGCCCTCAACCCGAACCGGGCGAGCCTGGAGGCGGCCTGCGCCGGGCTCCCGGACGCGACGCTGCACGTGCAGACCGATCGCATGGCCGAGCTGATGGCGGCCGCCGACCTCGCCGTCGGCGCGGGGGGCGGCACGACCTGGGAGCGCTGCGCCGTCGGCCTGCCGAGCGTCGTGCTCGCGCTCGCGGCGAACCAGGAGGCGCCGGCGCGGGCCGCGGGGCTCGAGGGCATCGCCTACGTGCCCGATGCGGCGGAGATCGCGCCGGAGACGCTGGCGCCGCATCTCCAGGCCCTGGCAGGCAGCGAGACGCTGCGCACGGTGCTGTCCGCGCGGGGCCTGGCGCGGGTCGACGGGCGGGGCGCCTCCCGGGTCGCGGCCGTTCTCTGCCCATCGCGGGTCGTCCTGCGGCCCGCGACCCGCGCCGACGGGCGCGACCTGCACGCGTGGCGCAACGATCCCCGGGTGCGCGGCTCCTCCCGCCAAGCCGACGAGATCCCGCTCGAGCGCCATCTCGCCTGGCTCGACGGCGTGCTGGCCGCGCCCGAGCGCGACCTCCTGATCGGGGAGGAAGACGGGGCGCCCGTCGGCGTGCTGCGCTTCGATCGCGCGGGCGAGGAGGCCGAGGTCTCGATCTACCTCGTTCCGGAGGCGATGGGACGCGGCGTCGGCGCGGATCTGCTGCTTGCGGGCTGCGACTGGGTGCGGCAGAACCGCCCCGGCATCCGGCGGATCGTCGCCGAGGTGCTCGGCGGGAACGCGCGATCGGCCGCGCTCTTCGAGCGCTGCGGCTTCACCGAACGATTCCGACGCTACACGCGAGGACTGGAACCATGAGCGCGACGGACGTCATCGACATCGCCGGCCGCAAGGTCGGCCCCGGCCATCCGCCCTTCCTGATCGCGGAGATGTCGGGCAACCACAACCAGTCGCTGGACCGCGCGCTGGAGATCGTCGAGGCCGCCGGCCGGGCGGGGGCGCACGCGCTCAAGCTCCAGACCTACACCGCCGACACGATGACGCTCGACAGCGACGGCGAGGGCTTCCGGATCGAGGACGAGGGCAGCCTCTGGAAGGGCCGCTCGCTCTACGACCTCTACGAGGAAGCCCATACCCCCTGGGAGTGGCACGCGCCGATCTTCGAGCGGGCGCGCGCGCTCGGCATGGTGCCGCTGTCGACGCCCTTCGACGAGACCGCCGTCACGTTCCTCGAGAGCCTCGACGCGCCCTGCTACAAGATCGCCTCCTTCGAGAACACCGACCTGCCGCTGATCCGGCGCGTCGCGCAGACGGGCAAGCCGATCATCATCTCGACGGGCATGGCGTCGGTCGGCGAGATCCAGGAGGCGGTGGCGGCGGCGCGCGAGGTCGATCCCGGCGCGCGGATCGTGCTCCTGAAGTGCACGAGCACCTACCCGGCCTCGCCCGAGAACACGAACATCCTGACGATCCCGCACATGCGCGCGCTGTTCGACACCCAGGTGGGGCTGTCCGACCACACGATGGGCGTGGGCGTCGCCGTCGCCGCGACGACGCTCGGCGCGACCGTGATCGAGAAGCACTTCACGCTGCGCCGAGCCGACGGCGGCGTCGACAGCGCCTTCTCGCTCGAGCCCGAGGAGTTCGCCCGTCTCGTGGAGGAGACCGAGCGCGGCTGGCAGAGCCTCGGGCGCGTGCGCTACGGCGCGACCAAGGCGGAGACGAAGTCGCTGCAGTTCCGCCGCTCGCTCTACGTCGTCGAGGACACGCCCGCCGGCGCCGTGCTCGGCCCGCACAACGTGCGCGCCATCCGGCCGGGGCTCGGCCTCGCGCCCAAGCACCTCGAGACGGTGCTCGGCATGCGCGTCTCCCGCGACGTCGCGCGCGGCACGCCGCTCTCCTGGTCGCTGCTGCGCGGCGACGATGACTGATCTCGTCCTCGCGAGAGGGGCGTCCTGGTCGCGCTCGGCCGCGGGGCGGGCATGAGCAGGCTCGTCGCGCTCTCCGGAGCCACCGGCTTCGTCGGCCGCCATCTCCTCACGGACCTGCGCGCGAACGGCTACCGCGTGCGCATCCTCCTGCGCCGCCCGGTCGACGGGATGGCCGAGGCGGACAGCGCCGTCATCGGCGATCTCGCGCGCCCGATCAACATGGCGCGCGCGCTCGAGGGCGTGGACGCCGTCGTCCACTCGGCGGGCCTCGCGCAGGCGATGAGCGGGCATCCCGAGGACGACTACCGCAGCGTGAACATGGAAGGGACCCTCGCGCTGGCACGGGCCGCCGAGCACGCCGGGGCGACGCGTTTCGTCTTCCTTTCGTCCGTGCGCGCTCAGACGGGACCGACGAGCGTGCACGTCCTGCGCGAGGGCGACGAGCCCCGTCCGACGGACGCCTACGGCCGCTCGAAGCTCGACGCGGAGCGTGGCCTCGGGCAGACGTCCCTCGACTGGGTGGCCCTTCGGCCGGTGCTGATCTACGGGCCGGGCGCGCTGGGCAACATGCGCGCGCTCGTCCGGCTCGCGCGTACCCCCTATCCGCTCCCGTTCGGCAGCCTGCGCGCGCGCCGCTCGCTCCTCGCCATCGAGAACCTCGCCGCCGCCGTGCGCGTCGCGATCGAGACGCCCGGGCCCGTGCGGCGTCCGTTCCTCGTCGCCGACGACGAGCCGTTGACACCCCCGCAGATCGTCGCCGCCATCCGCGGCGGGCTCGGCCGCTCGCCCGGGGTCGTGCCGTGCCCGACGGCGCTCCTCGCACTCGCGGCGAAGGTCGCCGGACGAACGGAGGCGATGGAGCGCCTCTCCGGGGATCTGGTGGTGGATACCGCGGCGCTCTCGGCGCTCGGCTGGGCGCCCGTCGTCGACACCCGCTCGGCGCTCGCGGCGTTCGCGCGCGCAGCCGGGTGAAGCCGAGGCGCCCGCGCATGTGCCGCGCGGGCGCCGGGCGGCGTCAGCGCCAGATGCCGCGGGTGTCGATCACGACCTTGCTCATCAGCCGCTTCGGGTCGATCGACCGGAAGGCCTCGTGATCGACGAGGCAGACCACGATGTCCGCGTCCTCGATCGCGCGCAGGTCCGCGAGCGTGACGTTCGCGTGACCGGCGAGCTGCCTCGGCAGTGCGCGGATGTGGGGCTCCACGGCCACGATCTCGCCGACGCCGCTCTTGGCCAGCTCGTCCACGATGTGGACCGCGGGGCTCTCGCGCAGGTCGTCGACGTTCGCCTTGAAGGCGAGGCCGAGGCAGGCCACCCGCGGCGCCTTGAAGCGCTCCGCCGCCGCGCGCACCTTGCCCACGACCCAGTGCGGCTTGTAGTCGTTCACCTCGCGCGCCGTGCGGATGAGGCGCGACTCCTCCGGTGCCGAATCGACGATGAACCAGGGGTCGACGGCGATGCAGTGGCCGCCGACGCCGGGACCCGGCTGCAGGATCTGGACGCGCGGGTGGTGGTTCGCGAGCGCGATCAGCTCCCAGACGTCGACGTCGACACGCTCGGCGATGAGCGAGAGCTCGTTGGCGAAGGCGATATTGACGTCGCGGAAGGCGTTCTCCGTGAGCTTGCACAGCTCGGCGGTGCGCGCGGTCGTCAGCAGGCACTTGCCGGAGACGAAGACCTTGTAGAAATCGCGCGCCTTCTCGGCACAGGCCGGCGTCAGGCCGCCGATGACGCGGGCGTTCTCGACGAGTTCGCGCAGGATGCGCCCGGGGAGGACGCGCTCGGGGCAATGCGCCACGTGCACGTCGATCTCGCCCTGGGCCCCCGGGAAGCGCAGGTCCGGCCGCTCCTCGGCGAGCCAGCGGGCGACGTGCTCGGTCGTCCCGACGGGCGATGTCGATTCGAGGATGACGAGGTTGCCGCGGGCCAGCACCGGCGCGATGGCGCGGCAGGCCGCCTCGACATAGGCGAGGTCGGGGCTGCGGTCCTCCTTGAAGGGGGTCGGCACCGCGATCATGAAGACCGAGGCGGGCTCCGGCGTCAGCGAGGCGCGGAAGAGCCCGCCGTTGACGGCCGCGCGCACGAGGACGTCGAGATCGGGCTCGAGGATGTGCACCTCGCCGCGCGAGAGCGTCTCGACGACGCGCGGATCGACGTCGATGCCGATGACGTCGATGCCGCGATTGGCCAGCACGGCCGCGGTGGGCAGGCCGATGTAGCCGAGGCCGACGACCGAGACCCGTTCAGGATGCTGTTCCACGGATGATGCTCTCCACGATTCGCTCCGCGGCGCGCCCATCCCCATAGGGATTGTGGGCGCGCGCCATGCGGGCGTAAGCCTGCGCGTCGGTCAGCAGCCGCTCGCTGGCCGCGACGATCCGGTTCCGGTCGGTCCCGACGAGCTCCACGGTCCCCGCCTCGACAGCCTCCGGGCGCTCCGTCACGTCGCGCAGCACGAGGACGGGCTTGCCCAGGGAGGGGGCCTCCTCCTGCACGCCGCCGCTGTCGGAGACGAGAAGGTAGCACTTCTCCATGAGGTAGACGAAGGGCAGGTAGTCCTGCGGCTCGATCAGGACGATGTTCGGCTCGCCGGAAAGGAGCCGCGTCGCGGGCTCCTTCACCTGCGGATTGGGATGGATCGGCCAGACGATCTGGACGTCGCCGCGGGCGGCGAGCGCGCGGAGCGCCAGGCACAGCTGCTCCATGCCCGTGCCGAAGTTCTCGCGCCGGTGGCTGGTCACCAGGACGAGGCGCTTCGTCGGATCGAGGTAGGAGAACCGCGCGTCGAGCGACTGCCGCAGCGGCGCGTCGGCGCGAAGCTGCGCGACGACGTCGAGGAGCGCGTCGACCACCGTGTTGCCGACGACGGAGACGGCGTCGGCCGAAACGCCCTCGGCCAGCAGGTTCGCCCGCGCGCGCTCGGTCGGCGCCCAGTGCCGGCGGGCGATCGCGCCGGTGAGGCGGCGGTTCATCTCCTCGGGCCAGGGCGCGTAGATGTCCCCCGTGCGCAGCCCGGCCTCCACGTGGCCCACCGCGACCTTGGCGTAGAAGGCCGCGAGGCTGCAGGCGAAGGTCGTCGTCGTGTCGCCGTGCACGAGCACGAGGTCGGGGCGCGCGGTCTCGAGCACGCCCTGCATGCCGCCGATCACCTCCGCCGTGATGGAGGTGAGCGTCTGGCCCGCGCGCATCACGTTGAGATCGAAGTCGGGCACGATGCGGAAGAGGCCGAGCACCTGGTCGAGCATCTCGCGGTGCTGCGCGGTGACGCAGACCTGGGACGTCACTCCCGGCGCGGCGGCGAGGCGGCGCACGACCGGCGCCATCTTGATGGCCTCCGGCCGCGTGCCGAACACCGTGAGGACGCGGATGTCGTTTCTGCCGCCGTGGGAGGTCATGCGCGCTTCACGTCAGGGGTGCCGAGGCGTCCGTTCGCCCGCGACGCGGGCTGCGGCGCGCGTCTGGCCTCGTCGGGAACCCGCCCGGCTCCCGTCGCCGCGCCTGTCTAGAAGCGCCCCGAAGGCGTGTCAACAGACGCGCCGCACCCGCGCTTGCCGGCTCGTGCCGATGGGTCTATAGCCCCCGAGCCGGGGCGACATCGCGTCCCGCGACCCCATTCCAGCCCGCGGAGCGAGGCATGTGCGGCATATTCGGCGCGGTGACCCGCCACCGCCTCGGCGCCGACGCGATCGCGGCAGCCCATCGCGCCCAGGCGCATCGCGGGCCCAACGGGCACAGCACGCACGGCGAGGGGATCGGCGAGTGGTGGGTCACGCTGGGCCATCAGCGCCTCGCGGTGATCGACCTCAGCCACGACGCCGACCAGCCGATGATCGACGAGGCGCTCGACTCCGCGCTGATCTTCAACGGCGAGATCTACAATTACGTCGAGCTGCGCGAGACGCTCGCCGCGCGCACGGGCTTCCGCACGCGCAGCGACACGGAGGTCCTGCAGAAGGCGCTCGGCCTGGACGGCACGTCCGCGGCGCTCGAGAGCCTCAACGGCATGTGGGCCTTCGCGCTGCTCGATCGCCGCCGCCGCAAGCTCGTGATCTCGCGCGACCGCGGCGCCGAGAAGCCGCTCTACCTCGCCCGGAGCGAGGAGGGGCTGTTCTTCGCCTCGGAGATCAAGACGGTCCTCGCCCTCGTCGGCCGGCGCGTGGGCATCGATCCGCAGGTGGCGGGCGAGTACCTCGTCCAGGCGCTCGGGGACGCCTCCGAGCGGACCTTCTTCGAGGGCGTCACGAAGCTGCCCGCCGGTTCGTACGCCGAGATCGATCTCGACGCCCCCGAGCTCGTCGTCGATCCGGTCGGCTACTGGACCTGCCCCGTCGAGGCACCGGCGACCTCCCGCGCCGCGCTCGCCGAGCGGCTGCGCGAGACCTTCATCGACGCCGTCCGCATCCGGCTGCGCAGCGACGTGCCCGTCGGCGTGCTCCTGTCGGGCGGCATCGATTCATCCGCCATCGCGGCGGCGGTGAAGGCGCTGGGTGCGAACGAGGCGCTGACCCTGCTCTCCGCCGTCGACGGCGCCGGCGGCACGGACGAGAGCGTCTTCATCGACCGGATGGCGGCGCACCTGGGCCGAGAGGTCACGAAGGTGCCGCTCGCGCTGCGCGCCGAGAACGCCGTCGACCTGCTGCGCGAGGCGACCTGGCACAATGACGAGCCGGTGGGCAGCTTCAGCGCGGTGGCGCACCACCTGCTGATGAAGCGCGCCCGCGAAGCCGGGATCACCGTCGTCCTGAGCGGGCAGGGGGCCGACGAGATCCTGTGCGGCTACAAGAAGTACCTCGGCTTCCGCGTCCAGGAGCTGATGAGGGACGGGCACCCGCTCGCCGCCGCGCGCCTCCTCGGCGGGTTCGCGCTCAACGGCTCGATCCTCGGCCAGTTCTCGATGGCCGAGGCGCGGCGCTACCTGCCTGGCCGGGCGAAGGCGGGGTCCGGCGACATCCGCGGCGAGGCGCTGCGCTCGGGCTTCACGCCGCGGCCGCTCGGCCTCGGGAAGGGCACGCTGCAGGAGCGGCAGCGGGCCGATCTCCTGCACTATTCCGTGCCGGCGCTGTGCCACTACGAGGACCGGATGTCGATGGCGACGGGCCGGGAGATCCGTCTGCCCTTCCTCGATCCGCGCCTCGTCGAGATGCTGGTCCCCGCGCCGGCCGAGCACAAGCTCGGCGGCGGCTGGACGAAGCGCGTCTTTCGCGAGGCGATGGCCGATCTGCTGCCGAAGGAGATCGCCTGGCGCAAGGACAAGCAGGGCTTCCTGCTGCCGCAGGCGGACTGGCTGAAGGACGCGCTGCGGCCGGTCCTGCTCGAGCACTTCTCGCCCGACAGCCGCATGGTGCGCGCCGGTCTCGTCGATCACGCCGCGCTCGCGGCGCGCTACGAGGAATTCTGCCGTCAGCCGGCCGGGCAGGGGCGCATCTGGTTCCGCGAGATCTTCGCGCCCTTCGCGCTCGAGGTCTGGATGCGCCGGTTCGAAGACCATCTGGCATGCTGACCCGCCCGGGGCTGTACAGCGTCGCGCTGCGCGGGCTGACGCTCGCCAGCAAGTTCGTGCTGACGATCTTCATGGCCCGCACGATGAGCCCGGAGGACCTCGGGCTCTACGGCCTTTTCGCCACCGTGGTCTATCTCGGCACGGTGGTGGTGGGGCTCGACTTCTACCTCTACGCCAATCGCGAGGTGATCACGAGCGCGGATGCGGCGCGGCCCAAGCTCATCCGCGACCAGCTCGTCTTCGGTCTGATCGTCTACGTCGCGGTCTCGCCGTTCGCGCTGGTCGTCTTCTGGATGGAGCTGCTGCCGCCGGCGGTGCTCGGCTGGTTCTACCTGCTGCTCTTCCTCGAGCTGATCTCGCAGGAGGGCTACCGGCTGCTGATCGCGCTGTCGCGGCCCGTGGCCGCCAACGTGGTTCTCTTCTTCCGCCAGGGCATCTGGATCTACGCCATCGTGACGATCGGCTTCTTCGCCGAGAGCCTGCGCGAGCTCGGCGTGATCTGGGCGGGCTGGGCGATCGGCGCGGTGGCGGGGCTCGCGATCATCGTCCACTACATCGCGCAGCTGCCCTGGAACGGCGCGCTGCGGGCCCCCGTCGACTGGGCCTGGATCCGGCGGGGCGCGGGCAGCGGGCTCCTGTTCCTCGTCGCGAGCAGCGCGCTCCTGCTGATGACATACGCCGACCGCTTCTTCCTGCAGGCCTACGAGGGCACGGGCGCGGTGGGCGTCTACGTGTTCTTCAACCAGATGGCGAACACGATCCAGACCTTCGTCAACACCGGCATCGTGATGATCGCCTTCCCGGGCATCGTCGCCGCGTTCCAGGCGCGGGAGATCGCACGCTATCGCGCCCAGATCCGGAAGATGGCGCTCACCTCGATCGTCGCCGCGGTCTTGCTCGCGGCGGGCGCCGCGGTGGCGATCCTGCCGCTTCTCGATTGGCTCGATCGGCCTAGCTACGCGCAGGAGCTGCCGATCATGTGGATCATGCTCGGGACCTCGGTGCTCGCCATCGCCGCGCTCGGGCCGTACTACGCGCTCTACGCGCGCCGGCGCGACCGGGACATCGTGGTCAGCCACCTCGTGGCGCTCGCGGTCGCGCTCGGCGCCAACGCCGTTCTCGTCCCGCGCTTCGGGATGCCCGGGGCCGCGGTCTCGACGCTTTCCGGTTACGCCACGCTCGCCGCCCTCCAGCTCGTGCTCCTGATGCGGGGAGATAGCCGCCGGCCGCTGGTCGAGGATGCCGGGCCGGATCGTCCGGGGGCCTGATCGGCGGCGGCCGCCGCCCCGCGGCGCGCGCGCTCACTGAGCGGCGGGCGCCACGCTCTCGTCCAGGCCGCCCCGCCGATCCCGGACACGGGCCGCCGTGGCGCCCGCCGTCCCGCTTTCGCCGTGCGGCAGCTCCGGCGTGATCGTCGCGAGGCCGGCGCGCACGCCGTCGGCGTCGTCGGCGCGGGCGCGCCGCTCGAGCTCGTCGAGCACCGCGCGGATCTCGGCGAGGTCCGTGATCCGCGCGGCCGCCACCATCACCCCGTCGGCGCCCGACGCGATCGTCGGCTCGGCGGGGTCGAACAGCTCCTCGAACAGCTTCTCGCCGGGGCGCAGGCCCTGGAATACGACCTCGATGTCCTCGCCGACGCGCAGGCCCGCGAGCGCGATCATGGTGTGGGCGAGGTCGACGATCCGCACCGGCTCGCCCATGTCGAGAACCATGATGCGCCCGCGCTGCTCCGGCTTGCCGATGCCCACGGCCGCGGCCTGCAGGACCAGCTCCGCCGCCTCCTTGATGGTCATGAAGTAGCGCTTCATGTCCGGATGCGTGACCGTGATCGGCCCGCCTTCCTTGATCTGTCGCTTGAACAGCGGCACCACCGAGCCCGTGGAGCCGAGCACGTTGCCGAAGCGCACGGTGATGAACCGCGTGCGCACGCCGCTGACGTCGAGCGCCTGGCAATAGGCTTCCGCCACCCGCTTCGTCGCGCCCATCACGCTCGTCGGGCGGATGGCCTTGTCGGTGGAGATCATCACGAGCGCGTCGACGTCCGCCTCGATCGCGGCGTCCGCGACGTTGCGGCTGCCGACGACGTTGGTCATGACGCCCTCGCAGGGGTTCGCCTCGACGAGCGGCACGTGCTTGAGGGCGGCCGCGTGGAAGACGACGGAGGGGCGCTCCTGCTTCATCAGCGCGCGCAGGCGCTCGAGGTCGCGCACGTCGGCGATGACGGGGCGGCGGATCAGGGAGGGTGCCGTCCTCGACAACTCCTGGTCGATCCGGTAGAGGGCGTATTCCGAGCTGTCGACGAGCACCAGCCGCGTGGGGGCGAAGGTGGCGAGCCGGCGCACGATCTCCGAGCCGATGCTGCCGCCGGCG
Organism: Salinarimonas sp. NSM; assembly: GCF_052380005.1. NCBI lineage: Bacteria > Pseudomonadati > Pseudomonadota > Alphaproteobacteria > Hyphomicrobiales > Salinarimonadaceae > Salinarimonas > Salinarimonas sp. NSM. Next base: position 32,481 of record NZ_JBQTCJ010000023.1, on the reverse strand, counting down.
CCGGTGACGACGATGACGCGATCGGCCACGAGGCCACGGATCGTCTCGAGATCGAGCTTGGCCGGAGGACGCCCGAGCAGGTCGTCGAGGGTGATGTTCTCGAGATTGGGCGAGTTGCCGCCGAGGCCGGACAGGGAGACTCGCCGCAGCGGCAGGCCGAGCTGGGCCGCGCTGGAGGCGAGCTTCTGCGCGCGCCCGGTGTCCTGCGGCGAGCCGGCGAGCACGGCGGCGTCGATGGTCGTGCCGGCCCGCGACAGGCGTGCGACGATCGCGACGAGCTCGTCGAGGTCGCCGAGGATCGGGACGCCGCGGACCTTGCGCCCGCGCTTGGTCGCCTTGTAGTCGATGATGCCCTCGACCTTGTAGCCCCGCGCGTTCTCGAGCGCGTAGGTGCGGATCACCTTGTCGGCCTCGCTGACGGTGCCGATGATCAGCAGGCGCTGGGTCGTCGCGTCGGCGAGGTCGCGGGGGCGCAGCCCGGCGAGGCCGCCGTCCTTCAGCGCCCGGTAGACGAGCCGCGGCGCCCCGAGCAGGACGATCATCACGAACCAGGCGATCAGCGGCACGGTGCGCGGGAACGCGTCGAGCCGCGTCACGAAGAACAGGAGCAGGAGGAAGACCAGGATCGCCACGGTCGAGCCGACCACGATCGTGCGCAGGTCGGTCACCGACGCGAACCGCCACATGCCGCGCCCCAGCCCGAAGGCCTGGAAGACGATCGTCGCGATCACGCCGAAGGAGAGGACCCACAGCAGGACGCCCTCGTCGTCGGGCAGCGCATCGATGCCACCGTAGCGCGCGATCACGGCGATGAGCATGGCGACCATCGCCATGACCGTGTCGTGAATGCTCGCCAGGAGACGCTTGTACGTGGATCGCATCGGGGGAATATCGGGCCGCGAGGGGTTGAGTCTTCCGAAGATGTCGGCTACCCGCCGACCGGAGCGGGGTCTATCACGCCGAGTCCGGGCGCGCAAAAGGATTCCCCAGTGCGAAAACCGAGAGAGACCGGGCCGGTCTCCGACACTTCGGGGACTGCCGGGAACGACCGTGCGGGCGCCCGCCCGTGGCGAGCGCCCATGACGGCGGTGCTCTGGATCTCGGCGCTCGCTCCCGTGCTGATGGTCGCGTCGCGGGGCATCGCGCCCGTCCTGCTGGTTCTCGCCACGCTCGTCGCGCTGGGTGTGGCCGCGGCCTCCCGGACCCTCGAGACGACCCTCGCGGGGGCCGCGCGCAGCCGCGGCGCGCAGCTCGCGGGCGCCTTCGCGCTCTATGCCGTCGTGAGCGTCGCCTGGTCGCCGGTTCCCGAGCGCGGCGCCACCTTCGCTGCCCATCTCCTCGGAAACATCCTGCTCGCGTCGGTGGCGATCGCCGCGGTCGTGCGCGACCCGCCGACCTGGCCGCGGGGACTCCTGGCCGGGGCGATCCTCGTCACGGCGGCGCTGATCGGCGTCGAGATGGCCTACGGCTCCCCGGTCCGCACGGCGCTCGACCTGTCGCAGGACACCTACCGGCTGAACCGTGCCGCGGTCGCCATCGTCGTGCTCCTGCCGCTCGCGACCGCGACCCTGCCGAGACGCGGCCGCCTCCCGCTCGCCGCGGTGCTCTGGGCGGCGGTCGCCTACACCGCCTACCACTCCCTCAGCGCGTCCGCCCTCCTGGCCTACGGCGTCGCGGCCCTCGTGCTCGCCGCGACGCTGCTCGGGGGGCGGCGCATGGTCGTCGCGCTGTTCCTGGCGCTCCTCGGCGTCTTCCTCGCGGCGCCGATCATCGCGCCCTTCGCCAACGACCTCGTGCCCGAGCGCGTCCACGCGTTCCTCACCTACGGCACGATCACGATCCGCGGCGAGATGTGGCGCGAGTACGCGGCGCTCTACTGGCTGCGACCGATCTTCGGCTACGGCATCGAGGCGAGCGTCGCGGCGGCGGAGCTGCGCGAGGCGACAGGGCTCGGTGCAGAGCGGCTGTCGCTCCTCGCCTACGGGCATCCGCACAACGGCGTCCTGCAGATCTGGTTCGAGCTCGGGGCCTTCGGAGCCCTCCTCGCGGCGGCGGCGCTCGCCTGGGTGCTGCGCCGCGTGCTCGCCGCGTGCCCGAACCCGCTCCTGCCCTACGCCGCGGCGACCGTCTGCGCCGTCTTCGCGGTGACGGGCGTCAGCCACGGCCTGTGGCAGGCCTGGTGGTGGTCGTTCGTGGCACTCGTGGCGATCGGCTTCGCGGCCGCGGCCGGCGCTCAGCGCGCGTCGGCGGCGTCCGGCACGACCTCGTAGATCGAGACCGTCCATCCGGGCACGTCCGCGACCGTCTCCCGGTACACGCGGCGCAACCCCGTCGCACGCTCCGCGACGGGGACGACGACGGCGCTCATGCGGCCCGAGACGTAGACGTGCGTCACGCCCGTCTCCCGCAGGAGCGCCAGGCTCCCGGGATCGTCGAGGCGGAAGAAGGCGCGGTCGAGCGCGGCGAGCGGGAGCGCCTCCCCCTCGCGGACCTGCAGCACGTCGCTGAAGCGCGCGACGAGGTTGGCTCGGTGGAACACGGCGGGCCGCTCGGCGACGATCGGCAGCCAGGGCAGCGACCAGTCGAAGACGCGGGGAACGCCCGCGTCCGCGGGCCAGTTCTCCGCGAGGGCCGCGCTCGAGACGTCGAGGTTCGCCGCGGTCAGCACCAGCGTTCGGTCGGGATCCGTGCTCTCGGCGAGCCAGCGGAACGCGGCGTGCGCCTCCGGGTAGAGCTCGGTGTTCGCGAAGCGCGCGTTGTCGAGCTCGTAGGCGCCCAGGAGGGCGAGCGCGGCGGCGCAGAGCGCGGTGGCGAAGCGCGCGCCCGCGAAGGCCACCGCACGCCGCGCGAAGACGAGGGCGGCGACGGCGAGGAGCGTCGCATAGGCGAATTCCTGCCACATCGGCCCGGGAAGACGTGTCAGGAAATTCCAGATCGCGCGGGTGTAGAGGTTCCCCTTCAGCGCCGCGTCCACGACGAGCGCGGCGACGGCGACCGCGACGAGCCTCACCAGCGTGCGCCGGGTGCCGACGCTCTCGACCCGCGCCAGCCGCGCGTGGAGGGCGAGAAGCGCGACGGTGCCGAACACGACCTTCGGCACGACGAAATCCGACAAGGCGGCGGTGTCCGCGTATAGGACGCCGCGCAGGACGGGCGCGACCGCCGTCACCAGGGGATCGAAGTGGAAGGCGAGCACGCCCACCCAGGCGCACAGCGCGTAGGTCTCGACCGGGCGCAGGCGCCCGCGCGCGATCGCCAGCACGAGGCCGATCGCGATCAAGGGATGCATGACGAGGCCCTGGAAGCGGGCGAAGTTGGCCCACAGCCGCGCCGGGAACCACGTTTCGTAGTACCGCGAGAGGATGCCGCCGTCCTCCGCCGAGAGCGTGCGCCCGGCGATCAGGTCGAGGTTCGCGAAGGTGGCGAGGACCACCGGCAGGATCGTGACGGCGGAGGCGAGCGGCACGAAGAGCAGGGCGCGCGCGGCGCCGGGCGTGTGCCTACCGCGCCAGAGCTCGAGCAGGATCCAGAGGCCGAGGATCACCGTCCCCCAGACGAAGAAGCGCGCATGCATGTAGAGCATCGCGCCGTGCAGGAAGCCGATGGCGATCGCGGTCGCGCGGGAGGGAAGCCCCTCGCCGCCCCGCGCCAGGAGCGCGGCGATCGCCACGAGCGCCGCGGAGGCCGGCACGCGGCCGTAGGACCCGCCGCCGTATTGCCAGACGAAGGCCGAGTTGAAGGCGAGCACGAGGGCGAGCAGGCACAGCCACGTCGGCAGCCCGGGAGCGAGCCGCCGGACGACGACGAAGGCGCACAGCAGGATCGCGACGACCCAGGCGATCGCGAGATACATCTGCGCGAGGCCGGCACCGAGGCCGGTCAGGCGCATCACGACCGCGGCCAGCGCGTCGTTGCCGGCGGTCGCGAGGTAGACGTGGCTGGGGCCGTCCGGCCCGAACATCCGGGTGACGGGAAAGCCGCGGTCGCTGCCGATCAGCCAGGTGAAGTAGGCGTAGAGCTGGCTGTCGACGTCCGGCGGCGCGAGGTGGCTGCGAAACGGCAGGCCCGCGACCAGCGCGAGGAGGGCGGCCAGGCCGGCCGCGCACAGCGTCGGCGCGGCGAGCCGCTCGCCCGCGAGCACGAGCCGGGCCGCGCCCGCGACCACCAGCGCCGCGGCGATCGCGAGCCCCGGCGCGGACAGGCGCCCGTGGACCAGGAGATCGAGCCACGCGACGACGATCAGCGAGAGGCCGCCCACCGTCGGCGCGATGAGCAGCGCACCCGTGGCGTCCCCGTCGTCCCCGGTCGAGGCCGCGCCCCAGCCGCGCCGCGGCATGGTCGCGAGGCCGGCGAGCAGGAACGCGGCGAGGATCGTCAGGGCGACGACGAACAGCGTCATCGGCGGGCGAGCGCGCGACGCGGCGCGGGCGCGACGGGGCCGGCCGCAGCCGTCATGCCGCGGTGGCGTGCGCGCCGGTCGCTCCGCGCGAGCCCAGGAAGAAGGCGCGCGCCGCGGCGGCCGTCTTCTCGACCTCCTCCATGCGATAGCCGGGATAGGTCGGCAGCAGCACGACCTGATTCTCCGCCCGTGCCGCGTTCGGGCAATCCGCGGCCCATTGCGCGAAGCAAGGCAGGGCGGCGCAGTTCTTCAGGTGCTGACCCGCGCAATCCCGCCCGGCGCGCAGGAGGTGCGCGATGAAGGCGAAGCGGTCGGGGACGACGACCGGGTACTGCATGAACACGTGCGATCCGTCCGGCGAGAAGCGGGGCGCGATCGCCTCGGGGATCCCGGAGAAGGCACGATCGTAGATCGCCGCCTTCTCGATGCGTTCCTGCGCGTGGGCGTCGAGCGAGGCGAACTGCCGGCCGGCGAGGCGCGCCTGGGTCAGGCTCGGGCGCCGCGCGTAGGCGTCGGGGAACTCGCTCCGCAGGACCGGCGCCACCTCGGACTGCGAGAGCCGGTTGACGGGCCCGACCTGGGAGAGGAAGCCGGCGCGGAAGACGCGGTAGGTCACGAGGTCGAAGATGCCCGGCGCGGTCGCCGCCTCGAGGCTCAGGCCCTGCGCGAGGCGCCGTGCGAGGCGGCCGCGGTCGATCACCGGCCAGTCCCTCTGCCCTTCCCGGACGGCGGCGGCGAGCGCGTCCGAGCCCGTCAGGACGAGGCCGCCGAAGAGGCTGTTGACGTTCTTCATCAGGCCGAAGCTGAGCACGCCGGCGTCGCCGAGCGTGCCGACGCGACGCCCGCCGACGCGCGCACCGGTCGCCTGCGCGGCGTCCTCGAGGATCGCGATCCCGCGCGCGCGGCAGAGGTCCTGGATCGGCGCGACGTCGACCGCCGCACCGTGCAGATGGGTGACGAGGAGCGCGCCGATGCGCGGATCGGCTTCGATCAGCGCCCGGGCGCGATCGAGATCGATGTTGAGCGTGTCGAGTCGGATGTCGCAGAAGACAGGCTCCCAGCCCGCCGCGATCACCATGTTGACGACGTCGTGGATGGTGTAGGGCGACAGCACCACCCGCGGACGCTCGGGCGTGAGCGCCGCGCGGGCGAGGAGGTAGAGGCCGACGCGCGCCTGGTTGACGAAGACGGCGTGCGCGACGCCGTGCTGCGCGGCCAGCGCCGCCTCGATCGACGCGAGCTCGTCCGTGCCGTCCGAGGGGCCGCGCGCCACCGCCGCGGCGACGGCGACGTAGTTCTGCAGCGCGCCGTAGAGCCGGTAGCGCGGCTGGGGTGCCAGAAGGCTCATGCTGGTGCTCCCTGTGTCGTCGCGCGGCCGGGGTCCGCGACCGCCTCGCCGCGCGCGATGCGTTCGCCGAGGCGTCGGCCGATCCGGTCGGCGTTCGCCATGATGGTGAAGGTCGGGTGGCGTGCGGCGAGCGCCGGGAGGGCGGCGCCGTCGACGACGTGGAGGCCCGGCGCGCCGATCACCTCGCCGTCGCGATCGCACCCCCAGGAAGCCCCCGGGGCGCTCATCGGGACGCCGCCGACGTAGTGCCCGTCCGAGCCGAGATGCGCGATGGTCGCGCTCGTCGGCACGGCATGCAGGCCGATCGTGCGGAACGCGCGCGTCACGCGTGCGCGCACGCGGCGATAGGCGGGCTCGAACTCGGCCGCGTGCCGCCCCCGCAGCCGCACGCCCTGCGCGCCCACGGTCAGCGCGACGTCGGCATAGCGGCCGGGGAGGTAGCAATTGGCCAGCGCCATCGCCGGCTGCAGGAGCCGCACGAGCGCGGCGCTCGCGGGACGCGAGAACGGCGCGCGCAGCACGAGCTCGCTCGCGGGCACCGACGCCGCGGGGAAGACCGAGCCGAAGCCGATCTCGGGCGTGTGCGGCCCCTCGTAGGCTCCCGCCGCCTCGTCGGCGACGCCGAAGGAGAGCGAGGAGAGGGCGAAGAAGCGTTCCGGCATCGAGCCGCCGACGCGGCCCGGCGCGATGAAGGCGAGGGCGAAGGCGGGGTGCGCCTGGAGCGGCAACGCGTCGTCGAGCCGCCCGAGATGGCGCGCGACGAGCGTCGTGGTCGCGATCGTGCCGGCCGCGAGCACGACGCGGGCCGCGGCGGCGATCTCGCGCTCGGTGCCCGGCGGCTCGTCGCGCCCGCGCCCGTGGACGACGAACCCGCCATCCCCGCGCGCCACCCGGGTGACGACGATCCCGTGCCGGATCGTGAAGCGCGGGTGGCCGACGAGCCCGTGCACCTCCTCTCCGGCATCGTAGATCGTGCCCGTCGGGCAGCCGTAGAGGCAGCGCCCGCAGGCCGAGCAGGCCCGCCGCCGGCCGAGATCGCGGGTCGCGACCGCGTTGCGCGCGAGGGAGAGCGCGAAGCCCTGCGCGCGCAGGGCGGCACCACCGGCTCGGCTGCGCTCGAGGGCGCGCGCGAGAGGATCGGGCGGCACGAGCGGAGGCGTCAGCTGCGCGGCCGCGGGCGCGGAGCCGTAGAAGGCCGCGTCCTCGTCGCCCGCGACGCCGATACGGCGCGCGACCCGGGCGAAGGAGGCGGCGAGCGCGGGGGCATCGATGGGCCAGCCGGCCATGTCGGCGGCGCGATAGGGCGGCACGCCCGCGCCCCACATCCGGCTGAGGCCCCCGGTGGCACGCGCGCCCGTCGGCATCACGCCGTCCGCGTCGAGCCCGAGATCGGCACCGAATCCCTCCTGCACGTGCCGGAAGGCGGGGATACGCATTTTGGGCGTGCTCGCGCCGCCCTCCTCGCTCGGGGAGAGGCCGAGCAGCGTCGCCGCCTGCCCGCGATCGCGCGCGCGCACGTCCCAGATCGTCTCCGGCGCCTCGCTTTCGACATGCGCGCGCGGACCGGTGCCGTTGTCGATCACGAGCACGCGCACGCCGCTCTCGAGGAGCGCGTGCGCCGCGCTCACCCCGGCGGGTCCACTGCCGACGATGATGACGAGGTCGTCCACGGGCGCGGCTCAGCCCCGTGCGGCGCGCCGGCGCACGAGGCGTGCGGCGACGAAGGCGGGGATCTCGAGGATGGCGCCCGCGGCGACGACGGCCGCGCCGAGCGCGGATCCACGCGCATCGTGCCGGTTCGGCAGGGCATAGAAGACGCGTGCGCCTTCCGGAGTCGCCTCCGCGACGAGCGTCGCCGCGTCGAGCCAGGCGCGCCAGGCGGGCGAGCGCCGACGCAGGACGGGTTCGCAAACGCGCAGGGTGAAGCGCCCGGCCCATCCGAGGGCGGGCAGGCGGCCCGGCAGGTCGGGCGCGTCCGCCATCCGCTCGAGCAGGCGATCGACCGCGTCCGCGGGCGCGGCTCGGCCGAGCACGTAGCCGAGGAGCCACGCCGCCGGGGTCGTCCTCGATGTCGCTCGCGTTCGCGCGTCGCCCGTCACCGCCGTATCCCGCACCTTCGCCGGCTCGCGGCTTGCCGCCGCGGCGAACCCGACCTATGAACGCTCGGCCCGCGAGAGGGGAGATACGCGCCGCTCATGGTTCAGGCCGTCTTGAAGCTGGGCGTCATGGTCGCCCTCTTCGCAGCTCTGTATCACTTCGAGTTGATCCGTGTCGAGGACCTGGCCGCCTTCGCGGCGATGCCCGGCGCCGTCGTCGCGGTGGTGACGCTGAGCCTCGGCCAGATCCTGCTCGCGGGCGTGCGGCTGTGGCTCCTGCTCGTCTCGCAGGGCGTGCGCATCGGGCTCCGAGCCGTCACGCGGATCAACCTGATCGCGACGTTCGGCACGGTCGTCCTTCCCGGTACCTGGGGGGGCGACGCCGTGCGCGCGGCGCTGCTGCTCCGCCAGGCCTCGCGGCAGCGTGCGTCGGCGATGGTCGGCCTTTTGATCGACAAGCTCGTGAGCCTGGCCGCGATGGTCGCGCTCCTCGCGGGCGCGACGCTCGCGATGGCGGACCGGCTTCCCGAGGCGGTGGCGGCGATCGGGAGGGTGGCGGGCGCAGGCGTCGTCGTCGGCGTCGCGGCGGTTGCGCTGGCAGCGGCGTTCTCCGCGCCGCTGCGCCGCAGGCTCGACACGCGGGATGGCGGCGGTCCGCCGCACTCCCGGATGCGCGCGTTCGCGCGCGATGTCGCCCTCGCCCTTCTCGCGGCGTCGGCGCGGCCCGTCGCCCTCGTCGTCTCGTTCGTCTCGGCCGGCCTCATCCACCTCGTCGGGATCGTCAGCGTGCTGATCGTCGCCGATGCCCTCGGCGCGCCCGGCATCGACCTGACATCGAGCACCTTCCTCACGACCGCCTCGTTCCTGGCGAGCCTCGTCCCACTCACGCCCGGCGGGCTCGGCGTCGCCGAGGCGGCCTTCGCTCAGGCGGCGCTCCTCCTCGACGGCACCTCGAGCGCCTTCGCCTACGGGGGCGTCTTCCTCGCCTTCCGCATCCTGTTCTCGCTCGCGACCCTACCGGGCCTCGCGCTCGTCCTCGTGTCCGACCGGCCGTTCCGCGACGCGCTCGGCCTGGGTCCGACCGCGGGCGGGGAGGGGAGCGACGCGCGATGACGCAGGAGTTCCGCGTGAGCGGCTGGGCCCGCTTCCTCGAGACGGCGCGTGCCGCGGGCTACGCCCTGCTGCCGGGCCGCGCGCTCGCCGACGGCTGGCCGGAGCGCCCCGCGATCCTCCTGCGCCACGACGTCGACCGGCGCGCCGGCCGCGCGCTCGCCATGGCGAGGCGCGAGGCCGCGCTCGGCGTGAGCGCCTCCTACTACGTCCGCCGTGCGCGGGGTGGCTTCGACGTGGAGGCGATCCGCGCGATCGCCGCCCTCGGCCACGAGATCGGCTATCACTACGAGGACCTCGCGCGGACGGACGGGGACCGTGTCCGTGCGCGCGCGGCGATGCGCCGCCATCTCGCCGAGCTGCGGGCCCTCGTTCCGGTGACGACCGTGTGCGCGCACGGCAGCCCGCTGTCGCGGCACGACAACGTGACGGTACTCGACGGCATCGACCCCGCTGATCTCGGTGTTCGCGACCTCGCCCGCTCGCTGCCGCACGCGGGCGTGCTCTACCTCACCGACAGCGGGAGGACCTTCGCCGACACGACGGCCAACCTGCGCGACCGCATTCCCGCGGCCCTCCGCGCGCCGGAGATCGCGACGCTCGCCGACCTGGCGGACGCGGTCTCGGCCTGCCGCTACCCGCGCATCCATCTCAACGTCCACCCCGAACGCTGGACGGACGAGGCGGCCGGGTGGTGGCTGCAGCGCGCCCAGGACGCCGGCGTCGCGATCGCCAAGCGCGGTCTGGGAGCGATCCGCCGCCGACGGGGGGTCGCGCAACCGCCGCAGTGCTGATAGAGACGCCTCCGCGAGGGCGAGAAGGGGCTACGGAACGGACATGGCGCGGTCGGGGCTCTACGGCGGCGGCGACCCACTCGGGTATCTGCTCAGCGAATGGCGAACACGGGTCGTGCTGTGCGCGATCAATGGCTTCGTCGTCGATCTCGCCTGCGGCGACAACCGCATCGTGCGCCGGCACGGCACGGGCCGCGGCGTCGACATCGACGCGCGCGGGCAGGACGACGTGCTCGTCGCGCCCGACTTCGCGACGCTGCCGTTCGAGACCGGGAGCGTCGACACGGTGACGATCGTGGCCTCCCTCAACTATTTCGAGGCGCCGCTCGACGTGCTGCGCGAGGCGCATCGCATCCTGCGGCCCACGGGCCGCCTCGTCCTCACGATGTCGAACCCCGCCGTCATGCGCGTCTGGCACAAGTTCCGCGACCCGTGGGTCCGCAAGCCCGCCGTCGACGACGCCGAGCTCGCGACCCTCCTGTCGCAGTCCGGCTTCCGGCGCGTCGCGCGCCGCGGCTTCATGCTCGGCGCCAATGCGCTGACGATCGCCGAGCCGGTTCGCACGGGAGACGCGGCATGAGCGGGGACAGCGCCATGCGGGCCGAGGCTCGGGCCGAGACGACTGTCGCGGCGGTCGAGGCGGCTCCGCCGCCGGTCACCATCGTCGTGCCCGCCTACAACGAGGAGGGCGCCATCGCGGAGGTCGCACGGGGTCTCGCCGCGCGGTTCCCCGAGTGGGAGGTCCTCGTCGTCGACGACGGCTCCAGCGACGGCACGGCCGCGGCGCTCGCGGCGATCCCGGAAGTGCGGACCATCCGCCACACGGTGAACCGCGGCTACGGCGCCTCCTGGCGCACCGGCATCGCCAACGCGCGCGGCGCGCACGTCGCCTTCTTCGACGGCGACGGGCAGTTCGACACGGAGGATCTCGCGAGGCTGCACGCCAAGGCGCTCGCCGAGAACCTCGACATGGTCAGCGGCTGGCGCCAGACGATGCAGGGCGTGCCGCTCAAGCGCAAGCCCGGCAAGTGGGTGCTCGGGCGGCTCGCGGATTTCCTGGTGCAGCGCAAGGTGCCGGACCTCAACTGCGGCCTACGGATCATGCGTCGCGACGTCATCCGCCGCTACGCTCACCTCCTGCCGCTCGGCTTCTCGGCCTCGACGACCTCGATGCTCGTGCTGATGAAGCGCGGCTACGCGGTCGACTTCGTGCCGATCCGCATCCGCGAGCGCGTCGGCAAGAGCACGGTGCGGATCTTCCGCGATGGGTTCGGGACGATCCTCCTGATGATCCGGCTCACGACCCTGCTCGACCCATTGCGCGTCTTCCTGCCGGTCGCCGCGGTCCTCACAGGCTTCGCGGTCGTCTACAGCCTGGCGATGGCGCTCGCGGTCGGCGAGGGCGTTCCCGTGCTCGGCGGGGTCGCGGCCCTCGGCGGGCTGCTCGTGTTCCTCATGGGCATCATCGCCGACCAGATCTCGGCGCTGCGCCTCGAGCGCTTCGAGGCGCCGCCCGGCTGATCGCGCCCCCTCAGGCGCCGCGGCGAACGCGCCGGACGCGGGCGACCGCCTCGACCAGCAGCGCGAGGACGACGCCGATCACGAGGCCGAGGAGGAGCGCCGTCGCGACGCTCATCAGCCAGCTCACCCCGACCATGCGCGTGGTCGTCGACACCGGCCCGGACGATACGGGCGTCAGCGCCTCGCGGGCGCGCTCGAGGTCGGTGATCGCCACCTGGACGGCGCGGCGCGTCTCGTTCAGCTCCAGCCGGCTGCGAACAAGATCGGGGACGACCAGGATCTGGCTCGCCTCCGATAGGCCCCGGAGCATGTCGAGGACTTCCGCCTGGGAGGTATCGTAGACCGACATCGCGGCGCTCTGGCTTTCGATGCGCGACGCGATGTCGGCGACCCGTCGCTCGAGCACCTCCTGCTGCGCGCGCGCGAAAGCCTCCGCCGAGGCCTGCAGCAGCGCCGCGGCCGCCTCCGCCTCCGCGGGCGCGGTCGTGAGGCGCATCAGGATCGTGCCCTCGGTGTCGATGTCGACGAAGGGGGATCCGTCGCCGCTGAACGCGCCGGTCTGCGCAGCCGTGTTGACGGCGCCGACGAGGGTCGCGCGAGCGTTGTGCTTCAGGACGGCCTCGGGCTGGAGGCTGGTGTACACACCCTGCAACTGCGGATCAGCGCTGCGCGCCGGCACGACGGTGATCGTGGTGTCCGCGACGACCAGGGGAGCCCGAGCCGTCGCCGCGGCCGCCACCGTGACGAGGAGCGCCGTCGCGACGATCCACGGCCAGCGCCGCAGCAGGATACGGAGGAGGTCAAGGAAGGTGAGCTCGTCACCCGCATGCCGACCACGGCCGTCTTCGACTATCTCGGACATGCCCGAGCCACCCCACTCGATATCACGCAGCCATATATGTTTTTTTCCTAGCTCGCTTGTGCCGCTCTCGTCAATTCACCCAGTCACGACGACGATCTGCTTCGTCGTCACCAGTGTCGCGCTCGAAGCGTGCCCCGAGCGACGCGCGGCAACCCTTCAACGTCCCGACGACATCGATAGGACGACGATCCGCCAGACGTCACGCAGTCGCGCGATACGGTGCCCGCGCGCGCGGATGCGGCGCAGGACGTCCCCCTCCGGGAAGGAGCGCTGGACGGCGCGGCTCTCGTCCTGCGGCGTGGCCTGGAGCGGCGTGCCCGCACGATAGGCCGCGACGCGGTCCGACAACGAGTGCGCGAGATCCTCGCGCAGCACCGTCCACAGCTCCAGCACGGTCGTGTCGCGCGTCACCGGCCGCGGCGGCGTCAGCGCCACGATGGGTCCGCTGTCGACGCCCGGATCGACGAGGTGCACGGTCCCGCACGCCTCCTCGACGCCCTCGTCGAGCATCCAGAAGGCGTTGGCGGGTCCACGAAACTCCGGCAGGCGCGCGGCATGGCTGTTGAGCACGCCGTCGCGCGCGGCCGCGATGATCGGCGCGGTGAGGATGAGCGCGCTCGCGTTGATGACGAGGTCCGGGGCCTCCTGTGCGAGCCAGGCGACGAACGCCTCGTCCGAGACGGAGACGCGGCGCACGGGGATCCCGGCACGCCTCGCCATCCGCACGACCGATCGTCCGGCGAGCATCGAGAGGGCCGCCGAGACGTGGAACACCAGGATCTGGAAGAGCAGGTAGCCGAGCGGTGCACGCTTGAGCCGCTTCGACGTCCCCGCCATAGCCCTGCCGGTCTTGGGCGAGCGCGGGACGATCGGCACCTCGACGAGGACGTCGATCGCCGCGGGGTCGCGGGCGAGGAGGCCGCCGACGAGGATCTTGCCGTTCAGTCCGCGGCAGACGATCGCCACGATCTTCTTTCGTCTCGCGTCCGGCATGGGCTCGCATCGGCTCGAGGGCGGGAAGCGGGGAGTAGCGTCGCGGCCGCGCATTTGTCAAAGGCGCCGAACGGCGCTAGGACGCGTCGCGGCAGGGCGCTCCACGGCCCGAGCCGGGTCGACCGACCATACTCCCCGAGCCACGTCATGCGCGATGGGTTCCCGCCAGCGATGCCGCCCGTCCTCAACACCGATCGCGGATGCGCCCTCGACGCCCGCGCCCGTCCCGAGGGTCGCTCGACATGTGCGGCATAGCCGGCTGGCTCTCGCGTGACGGGTCTCCGCCGGCGACCGCGCTCGTCGGCGAGATCACCGACCACATCCGCCACCGCGGCCCGGACGACGGCCATGTCTGGACGGACGGCCCCGTCTGCCTCGGCCACCGACGGCTGTCGATCATCGACCTGCACCCGCGCGGGCGCCAGCCGATGCTGGACGCGGCGACCGGCGTCGCCATCACCTACAATGGCGAGATCTACAATTACAAGGAGCTGAGGCAGGAACTCGCCGCCGGCGGCTACCGCTTCGAGACCGAGACGGACACGGAGGTCGTGCTCGCGGGCTACCTCGCCTGGGGTGCGGCCTGCCTGCCGCGCTTCGTCGGCATGTTCGCCTTCGCGCTCTGGGACCCGCGCGACCGCAGCGTGCTGCTCGCGCGCGATCCTCTGGGGATCAAGCCGCTGCTCTACGCGCTGGACGAGCGCCGTCTCGTCTTCGCCTCGGAGATGCAGGCGCTCACGCGCAGCCGCGCGGTGGAGCCCCGGCTCGACCGTGCCGGCTTCCTCGACATGCTCACCTTCGCGGCGGACCTCGATCCGCACACCTGCGTCGCGGGCGTCGCGAGCCTGCCGGCGGGGGAGGCGCTGCGCATCGATGCACGGGGCAGCCGGGGCTGGCGCTACTGGGCGGCTTCGCCCCCGGCGAGCCCCACCCCGTTCGATCCGCAGGCGTTCGAGCGCGCGACCTGCGAGACGATCCGCAAGACCCTCGTCGCCGACGTGCCGGTCGGCGTCTTCCTGTCCGCGGGCGTCGATTCCAACGTGGTCGCGACCTGCGCGGCGGATGCCACGGGTGCCGCCCTCGACGCCTACGTGATGAGCTTCCCGGTCGCGAACTTCGACGAGGCGCCGGACGCAGTGGGCGCAGCGCGTGCGCTCGGGCTCCGGCCGCACGTGGAGCAACTGCCGGACACGGGCTTCGCCGACCTCGTCGAGCGCGTCATGACGCATTCGGGCGAGATCACGCCGAACCCCTCCTTCATCGCCACCTGGCATCTCGCGGCGCGCGCGGCCCGGGACGTCAAGGTGATCCTCTCCGGCGACGGGCCGGACGAGCTGCTCGCAGGCTACCCGACCTATCCGGCGAGCCTCCTCGCGGCCCCGGTGAACCGCCTCGTGCCGCCCGCGCTCCTCGCCCGGCTCGGCGGCTTCGTCGACGCCAAGCCCGCGGGCTTCCGCAAGAACGACTGGCGCGAGCGCTGGCAGCGCTTCCTCTACGGCGCGCGCCGGCCCGGCGCCGATCGTCACGGCGTCTGGCGGATCATCGTGCGCCCGGAGCTGTTCTCGGGCCTGCTTCACCCGGATCTCGCCGCCGAGATCCGCGCGCTGCCGGACCCCGTCTCGGAGAGCTACGGCGCGGCGCTCGGCGAGATCGACGTCGGCACCGACCTCCAGCGGCTGTGTGCCGTCGACACGCGCATCTACCTGCCCAACGACGGTCTCGTGAAGATGGACCGCGTCGGCATGGCTCACGGTCTCGAGATCAGGGTGCCGTTCCTCAACCACGACTACGTCGCGCAGACGCTCGCGCTCGGCGACGAGGCGCGGCGGCGCGTGCGGCTCTCGCCGCGCCCGGGCATCGAGCAGAAGTCGGGGCTCAAGCGCGCCTTCGCCCACCGGCTCCCGGCGCACGTCCTGCACGGGGCGAAGCGCGGCTTCAACGCGCCCGCGGGCGAGTGGATCAACGGCTCGGCGCGCACGCTCGTCGACGACGTGCTGACGCCCGAGACGCTGGCGCGGCAGGCGATCTTCGATCCGGGCTTCGTCGCGGGGAAGCTCGGGGCCCATCGGGAGCGGCGCACCGACGAATCGCATCTGCTCTGGCTGGTGCTGGCCACGACCTTGTGGGCGCGGCGGGAAGGGGTGACGGCATGAGCGGGGGTGCGGGAGAGATGCGAGCGGAGGAGGCCGTCGGCGCCGAGCGGATCGGCGTGGTCGGGCTCGGCTACGTCGGCCTGCCGGTGGCGACCCTGATCGCGCAGCGCCATCCCGGCACCGTCGGCTACGACGTCGATCGCGGACGGGTGGAGCGCATCCGCGCCGGGGCGGACGACACCGGGGAGGTGAGCCGAGAGGAGCTCGTCGCGTCGGGCCTCCACGCGACCAACGACCCGGCGGACCTCGACGGCACGACCTTCTTCATCGTCGCCGTGCCCACGCCCATCGACGAGGATCGGCGGCCGAACCTGGAGCCGCTGCGCAGCGCCTGCGAGGCCGTCGGGCGCGCGCTTCGCCCCGGCGGGCTCGTCGTGTTCGAGTCGACCGTCTATCCCGGCGTGACCGAGGAATTCTGCGGGCCGATCCTCGAGCGCGTCTCGGGCCTCGCGCCGGGCGTCGACTTCAAGCTCGGCTACTCCCCGGAGCGGATCAACCCGGGCGACCGGGAGCATACGCTCGCGCGCATCGTCAAGGTCGTGTCCGCGCAGGACGAGAGCGCGCTGGCGCGCGTCTGCGCGGTCTACGGCAGCGTCGTCGAGGCGGGGCTCCACAAGGCGCCGTCGATCCGCGTCGCCGAGGCGGCGAAGGTCATCGAGAACACCCAGCGCGACCTCAACATCGCCTTCGTCAACGAGCTGTCGATGATCCTCGACCGCCTCGACGTGCCGACCCGCGACGTGCTGGCGGCGGCGCGCACGAAGTGGAACTTCCTCGACTTCAAGCCCGGGCTCGTCGGCGGCCATTGCATCGGCGTCGACCCCTACTACCTCACCGCTCTCGCCGAGCGGATCGGATACCACCCGCAGGTGATCCTGGCCGGCAGACGGATCAACGACGGCATGGGGAGCTTCATCGCCCAGAAGCTGGTCAAGCTCGTCATCCGCTCCGGGCGCCCCGTCGCCGGCGGGCGGGTCGGGATCCTCGGGCTCACCTTCAAGGAGGACGTGCCGGACTTGCGCAACAGCCGCGTCGTCGACATCGTCGCCGAGCTGCGGGAGTTCGGCATGGAATGCCTCGTCCACGATGCCGCCGCGCGACCCGAGGACGCGCTGCGGGAGCACGGCGTCACCCTGCGTCGGCTCGAGGAGCTCGATGCGCTCGACGCGCTCGTCCTCGCCGTTCCGCACCGCGCCTACCGCGAGACGCCACCCGCGGCGCTGCTCGCCCGCGTGCGGGAGGGCGGCGTGGTGGTCGACGTGAAGTCGATCCTCGATCCGGCGGACGTCCCGCCGGGCCTGACGTACTGGAGCCTGTGAGGCGGGTCGGCTCCGCGCCGACGTCTCGCCCGAGAACAACGGCCACACAGCGAAGGGTCAGACAGATGCTCGATGCAGCCCGCCGACATTGGCCGACGGCTGTCAGGCTCGGATTGCCGCAGGTCGCCACGGTCGTCGCCTACCGCCTCGCGGTGCGCACGGGTCTCGTCGCCCGCGCCATGCCCGTGCAGCCGGCGCCGGGCGCGCCGCTGTTCCGGCTCGCTGGCGATCCCCGGCCCGCGCCCGAGGGCCTGCGGGGCGCGGACGCGATCCTCGCCGAGGCGGATGCGCTGGCGGAGGGGCGCATCCGGCTCTTCTCCGACGCGCTCCACGAGGTCGGCGATCCGCCGCGCTGGCAGGTCGATCCCGTCACGGGCAGCGCGCTCGGGGACGAGACGCGGCACTGGTCTCACATCCACGAGTTCGGTGCATCGGGAGACATCAAGGCCGCTTGGGAAGCCTCGCGGTTCGATTGGGCGCTCGTCCTCGCACAGGCGTGGCGGATCACGGGCGACCGGCGTCACGCCGACCTCCTGAGACGCTGGTGCGAGGACTGGCGGACGCACAACCCGGCCTGCGGCGGCGTCAACTGGAAATGCGGCCAGGAGACGTCCTATCGGCTCTTCCAGGTCCTGCTCGCCGCGCGCCTCCTGGGCGAGGACGAGCGGCCGGAGCCCGGGCTCGTTTCGTTCGTGGCCGAGCATTGCCGCCGCATCCGTCCCACGATCCGCTACGCGATCGCCCAGGACAACAACCACGGCACCAGCGAGGCGGCGGCGCTCTACATCGGTGGCGCCTGGCTCGGGCGCCATGTGGACGCGGGAAGCGCGGTCGGGCGGGCCGCGCGGCGCTGGCGGGATGCCGGCGCCGCATGGCTCGGCGACCGGGCACGGCGGCTGGTCGCGGAGGACGGCAGCTTCTCCGAGCATTCGGTGACCTACCACCGGATCGTGCTCGAGACGTTCACGATCGCCGAGCTCTGGCGGCGCTGGCTCGACGCGCCCGCGCTGCCGCCGGTCGTCGGCGAGCGCACGCGCCTGATGATCGCGTGGCTCGACGCCATGGTCGATGCGGACGGCGGCGGCGCGCCGCTGATCGGCGGCAACGACGGCACGGACCTGTTCAAGCTCGCCGGCCCCCGCTACGGCGACTTCCGCTTCTGCCTCCAGCTGGCCGCGCGCGTCTTCGAGAATCGCGACCTGTTCGGGCCCGGCCCTTGGGAGGACGCGGCGCGGTGGCTCGATCTCCCGGCGGCAGCGCGTCCGGCCGAGGCACGGCCCGCCGGGACGGCACGTCTCTTCGCCGCGGGAGGCTGGGCCGTCCTCGCGCTGCCGTCGGCGCCTTCCGTGCGCGCCGTCGTTCGGCTGCCCGTCTACCGCTTCAGGCCTGCCCAGGCGGATGCGCTGCATCTCGACCTCTGGGTCGCGGGCGTCAATGTCCTGCCGGATGCGGGAACCTACAGCTACAACGCTCCGGAAGAGACCTACGACTACTTCGTGGGGACGCGGAGCCACAACACGATCGAGGTGGATGGGCGCAGCCAGATGCCGCGCATCGGCCGCTTCCTCTTCGGCGATTGGCTCGTCGAGGACCCGAAGGCGCGCCTCGACGCCGACGACGAGGGCTGCATGCTCGCGAGTGGCTATCGTGACGGGGAGGGCGTGCGGCACCGGCGCACGGTGCGCATGGCGCCAGGGCGCATCGACGTGAGCGACGAGATCACCGGCGCACGGAGCGGGGCGGTCCTGCGCTGGCGCCTCGCGCCGGAGCTGGAGTGGAGCCAGACGGCCTCCGGCGTGCGCTCGACGCTGCTCGACATCGCCGTGACCGCGCCGGACGGCGCCGTGCGCGCGGTCGTCGGCGGAGCGCTCAGCACCCGCTACTTGCGAACCGAACGCCTTCCGGTCTACGAAGTCGCCGCGCGCGGATCCGGCTCCTTTTCGTTCACGACGGTGATGACGCTCGCAGGTGCGTTCCCAGAGGCGACCGGCTGAATGCACGTCCTCTACTATCACCAGCATTTCTCGACGCCCGATGGGTCCACGGGCGTGCGGTCCTACGAGTTCGCGCGCCGGCTGATCGCGGAAGGGCACGCGGTCACGATGGTCTGTGGCAGCTACAAGGCGGGCCGCACGGGGCTCGACGGCGCATTCCGCAACGGGCGGCGCACCGGCCGCGTCGACGGCATCGAGGTGATCGAGCTCGAGCTGCCCTACAGCAACCACGACGGTCTCGCTCGGCGCGCCTTCCGCTTCCTCGAGTTCGCGCTCCGGAGCTCGGCGATCGCCCTGCGTCGCGACTACGACGTCGTCTTCGCGACATCGACGCCGCTGACCGCCGGGATTCCGGGAATCCTCGCGCGCCTCCTGCGGCGCAAGCCCTTCGTCTTCGAGGTGCGCGACCTGTGGCCGGAGCTGCCGCGGGCCATGGGCGTCATCCGCAACCCGGTGCTCCTCGCCGCGATGAGCGCGCTCGAATGGGCGTCCTACCGGGCGGCGTCGCACTGCATCGGCCTGTCGCCGGGCATGATCGAGGGCATCACGCGCCGCGGCGTGCCGCCGGAGCGCGTGACGCTCATCCCGAACGGCTGCGATCTCGACCTGTTCGCGCCCGGCGACCGCGTTCCCTCCGGAGAGCCGCTCGTCGCCGCCTACACCGGCACGCTCGGCCTCGCCAACGGGCTCGACGCCGTCCTCGACGCCGCGGGCGAGCTGATCCGTAGAGGTCGCGAGGACATCCGCATCGTGCTCGTCGGCGACGGGGGGCGCAAGCCGGCGCTCGTCGCCCGCGCGGAGGCCGAAGGGCTCGAGAACTGCACCTTCCTCGACCCGATGCCCAAGCGCGAGCTGGCGGCCTTCATGCAGCGCGTCGACGTCGGGCTGATGGTCCTCCAGAACATTCCGGCCTTCTACTACGGAACCTCGCCGAACAAGTTCTTCGACTACATCGCGGCGGGCATTCCGGTGCTCAACAACTATCCCGGCTGGGTCGCCGGGATGGTCGAGGAGACCGGCTGCGGCGTCGCGGTCCCGCCCGGCGACGCGGGCGCGTTCGCGCAGGCCCTCATCGACCTCGCCGACGATCGGGCCCGCCTGCCGGCCATGGCGGCCGCCGGTCGCAGGCTGGCGCAGGAGCGTTTCGACCGTCGCACGCTGGCGGGATGCTTCGTCGACGTCCTCGAGGAGGTCGCCGGGCGATGAAGCGGGCGCTCGACGTGATCCTCGCCGGGACGGCCTTGATCCTGCTCGCGCCGGTCATCGCCGTCGTCGCCGTCCTGGTCCGGCGCAAGCTCGGCTCGCCGGTGCTCTTCGTGCAGGAGAGGCCCGGTCTCGGCGGGCGGCCGTTCCGCATGCTCAAGTTCCGGACGATGCGCGACGCCCTCGACGCGTCCGGCGCCCCGCTGCCGGACGCCGAGCGCCTGACGGGCTTCGGGCGGGCCCTGCGCGCGACGAGCCTCGACGAGCTGCCGGAATTGTGGAACGTGCTCAAGGGGGACATGAGCCTCGTCGGCCCGCGGCCGCTGCTGATGGAGTACCTGCCCCTCTACACGCCGGAGCAGGCCCGCCGGCACGAGGTCCGCCCGGGCCTCACCGGCTGGGCGCAGGTGAACGGCCGCAACGCGGTGGGCTGGGAGGAGCGGTTCGCGATGGACGTCTGGTACGTCGACAACGCGAGCCTCGCGCTCGACCTCAAGATCCTGCTCATGACGGTCCGCAAGGTCCTCGTGCGGGAGGGAATCAGCGCGCAGGGCGAGGCGACGATGGGCAAGTTCCGAGGACGCGCGTCCGAGACGGGCGAGGCACGCCGGCCGGGAGAGGGATCGTGACGCTTCACGCGGTCTACGGCGCGAGCGGCTGTGGTCGCGGCATCATGCCGCTCCTGCGCGAGCAGATCGGCTTCACGCGGGGAGGCGAGCGCGCGGGCCACGTGCTCGAGCCGGTCTTCGTCGACGACGGCGCGAACGGCTACCGCGTCAACGGCCACGACGTCCTGAGCTTCGAGGCGTTTCTCGCGCATCCGGCGCCGGCGAAGGCGGCGTGCATCGGCATCGCGAACTCGCAGGTGCGCATGCGGCTCGTCGAGCGATGCGTGGCGCACGGCGTGGAGATCGTCACGGTGAGCGCCCGCGACGTCGTGATCATGGACGACGTCGAGATCGGTGCGGGCGCCGTGCTGTCGCCCTTCGTGACGCTGACGTCGAACATTCGCATCGGCCGGGCTTTCCACGCCAATATCGGCTCCTACGTGGAGCACGACTGCGTCATCGGCGATTGGGTTACCTTCGCGCCCGGTGTGAAGTGCAACGGCAACGTGGTCGTCGAGGACCACGCCTACATCGGCTCGGGCGCGGTCCTGCGTCAGGGCGAGCCCGGTGCGCCGCTCGTCGTGGGCCGCGGCGCGGTCGTGGGCATGGGTGCGGTGGTGACGCGGAGCGTTCCCGCGGGCGTGACGGTCGTCGGCAATCCGGCGCGACCTCTGGTCAAGGAGACATAGGGTGCTCAATACGCAGCTTTCCCCGTGGCCGAGCTTCTCCGAGGAGGAGTGCACGGCCGTCGCGCGGGTCCTGGCATCCAACCGCGTGAACTACTGGACGGGCGAGGAGTGCCGCACCTTCGAGCGCGAGTTCGCGGCCTGGGCCGGCAGCGCGCACGCGGTCTCGCTGGCCAACGGCACGCTCGCCCTCGACATCGCGCTGGTCGCGCTCGGGATCCGGCCCGGGGACGAGGTCATCGTCACGCCGCGCACGTTCATGGCCTCGGTGTCCTGCGTCGCGAACGTGGGCGCGACCCCCGTCTTCGCCGACGTCGACCGCGACAGCGGCAACATCACGGCCGAGACGATCGCGGCCGTGCTGTCGCCGCGCACGCGCGCGATCCTCGTGGTTCATCTCGCGGGCTGGCCCTGCGACATGGATCCGATCATGGCTCTGGCGCGCGAGCACGGGCTCAAGGTCGTCGAGGACTGCGCGCAGGCGCACGGCGCGCTCTACGGCGGGCGCTCCGTGGGCACGATCGGCGACGTCGGTGCCTGGTCCTTCTGCCAGGACAAGATCATGACGACCGGCGGCGAAGGCGGCATGGTCACGACCGACGACCGCGAGCTGTGGTCGCGCATGTGGTCCTACAAGGATCACGGCAAGAGCTGGGAGGCCGTCTACGAGCGCAAGCACGCGCCGGGCTTCCGCTGGCTGCACGAGACCTTCGGCACGAACTGGCGGATGCTGGAGATGCAGGCGGTGATCGGCCGCATCCAGCTCGCCCGCATGCAGGAGTGGACGCGCGCGCGCACCGCCAACGCCCATGCGCTGATCGAGGCGATGCGGCCGTTCTCGGGCGACGGGGGACCGATCCGGCTCCCGGTGCTCGGCAGCGCGGGCGACGGCAGCAACGGCCTGACGACGCACGCGTACTACCGCCTCTACGCCTACGTCCGGGCCGAGAACCTGCGTGCGGGCTGGGACCGCGACCGGGTCGTCGCCGAGATCGTCGCCGCCGGGGTCCCCTGCTACCAGGGCGCCTGCTCGGAGGTCTATCTCGAGCGCGCCTTCGACGGCACGGGGTGGCGGCCGGACGGCGGCCTGCCGGTGGCGCGCGAACTCGGTGAGACGAGCATCTCCTTCCTCGTCCACCCGACGATCACGCCCGATCAGCTCGCACGGTGCGTCGAGGAGATCCCGCGCGTGCTGGAGCGTGCCGCGGCCTGAGCCTCTACCCGCCTTGCGGTTCCCCGGCGGTCTCGCGCGTCTCCGATCCCGGCCGACGAGCACGGCGCTCCGCCGTGCTCCGCCGGGTGACCGTGACGAGGTGCCCGAGGCACAGCAGGAAGAACAGGTCGATGTGGATGGAGAACGCGGTGAGGCTGTAGGCGGCGGCGCCGCCGACGTAGAGCAGCGGGAAGAGCCGCGCCCGGTCCCAGCGCGCGAGGCGCGCCTCGATCAGCCCGCGCAGCAGCACCCATCCTACGAAACCGTAGAACAGGATGGCGAACGGGACTCCGTAGCGCAGCGCCAGCGTCGCGGGGGAGAAGTGGACGTTGTGCTGGAGGATGACCTCCGTGCCGTACTCCCAGGCATAGAAGTATCCGGCTCCGCCGCCGAGCAGGAACTGGATCGGGCTCAGATCGGCGAAGGCCGCACGCAGCTCCGCGAGCCGGCCGCCGGAGACGACGTCCAGCTCCGCCAGCGAGGAGGCCTCGAGGAAGCCGACGACGCGGGGCCAGAGCGTGTTCTGCAGATGCGGTGCGGCGACGACGAGGACGACCACGCCGGCGGCGAGCGCGGCGAGCGCCAGAGGGATCGCGCGCTTCGGGTCGATTCGGGTCGTGCCCAGGCGCGCGGCGACGAACAGGGCGCCGACGGCGATCACCATGAGGATCGCGCCGCGCTTGTTCGACAGGATGATGGGCAGCAGGGTCGCCAACGCCGCCAGCATGGTCCCCGGTAGGAAATAGGCGAAGGGCAGCAATTGGTTGTACGCGTCCGCGGAGAAGCGCTGGACTAAGCCCAGCCGGTCGAACGCGATGACGGCCGTGATGCTGAGGAAGGCCGCGACGAGCGCCGCCCAGGCGATGAGCCGGAACGACGGCGCTCCCGCGATCGGGGAGGGCAGGGCCCGGCCGAGGCTGTAGACGACGTAGGCGGCGGCACCGTTGAACAGCGCCGAGAGGGCATAGCGGAGGCTGAACGCCTGGCCGAGCAGCATGCCCACGAGCCCGACGGCGGCCGCGAAGGCGACGCTCGCCAGGAGGAGCGCCTGCATCGGGCCGCGGGGAAGCAGGAAGCTCTTGTCGCCGGGGACGAGGACGAGGAGGAGGATGGTGAGCGGGTTGAGGATCTGCGTCAGGATCACGGGATCCCAGATCTGGATCGTGCGCGTCACCCCCGCGAGCTGGAGGACGACGTTGTAGGCGAGCAGCCATCCCAGCATGATGGCGACGTGGCTCGCGTGGCCCGGGCCGATGCGGTGCGTCAATGGTCTGGTTCCCAGGTGCGGCAGACGTCGCCGGGAGATTCGTGCACGACCGTCGCCCCGCAGGTAGCGCGCCCGCCGTGCACTTGTCCAGATCTCGGCTCCGGACGTGCAGGATCGCTCAAAGCCGTACGTTCACGCCGGCGCGCGCGAGTGCGCGCTTGCCCTGTCGATCCGCGAGCTCCTTGAAATGCCAGATGTTCGCGGCGGCGACCGCGGCGGCGCCGGCCTCGACGCCGTGCTTGTACTGCTCGAATCGCCCGACGCCCGAGCAGGCGATGACCGGGATCGTCGTCGCCTCCGCCACGGCGCGCACGAGGTCGAGATCGTAGCCGCGCCCCGTCCCGTCGCGGTCGAGGCTCTGCAGCAGGATCTCGCCCGCACCGTGAGCCTCGGCCTTGCGTGCCCACTCGGTCGCCTCGACGCCCGTCGCCGTGCGCCCGCCGTCGACGTAGACCTGATGGCGGCCGTCCTCCTCGCGCCTGGCGTCGATGCTCACCACCATCGCCTGGTTCCCGAAGATGGCCGCGCCGCGGGTGATCAGCTCCGGCTCGCGGAACGCCTGCGAGTTGATGGCGACCTTGTCGGCGCCGGCGTTGAAGACGGCGCGCATGTCCTCGGTCGAGCGGATGCGCCCGCCCCAGGTCAGCGGCATGAAGCAGGTCTTGCTCACGGCCTCGAGGATGGCGAGCGGCCCGCCCATGTCCTTGGTCTTGTGGTCGTCGCGCCCGATGTCGTAGCGGTCGTCCCGGGTGATGTCGAGATAGACCAGCTCGTCGACGTTCCACTCGTTGAAGCGCTTGACCTCGTAGTACGGGTTGCCGATCACCTGATGCACCGAGAAGGTCTCGCTGCGCACGAGCAGACCGTTCTGCAGCAGGAGAACCGGGATGAGACGGATCTTGAGCATGCTCACGGCCTCCAGGAGAGGAAGTTCTCGATGATCTTCAGGCCGGCGTGCTGGCTCTTCTCGGGGTGAAACTGCGTGGCGGCGATGTTGCCCACCTCGACGGCCGCCGCGAACGGGCCGCCGTGGTCGCAGGTGGCCGCGACGACGGAGGGGTCGTGCGGGACGACCGCGTAGGAATGCACGAAGTAGAACGTCGCGGCCTCGCCGAGGTCCCGGAAGACGCCGTCCCGCTTGTGGATCACGGCGTCGTTCCAGCCGATGTGCGGCACGCGCAGCGACGGGTCCGACGGGGTGAGGCGCACGCAGTCGCCCGCGATCCAGCCGAGCCCCGGGTTGACGCCGTGCTCGTGGCCGGTCCCGACGAGGAGCTGCATGCCGACGCAGAAGCCCAGGAACGGCTTGCCGCGCCCGCGCACCTCGTCCTCGAGCGCCTCGCACCAGCCGCCCTCGCGCAGGTTCTGCATGCCGCGCGCGAAGGCGCCGACCCCGGGCAGCACGATCCGCTCCGCCTGGGCGAGCCGCTCGGGATCGTCGACGATGGCCGCGTCCGCACCGACGCTGTCGAAGGCGTTGATGACGGACTTCAGATTGCCCATGCCGTAGTCGATGACGGCGACCTTCATGGAAGACCTTTCCCGCGCGCTGCGCGTCGTCGCTTACACCAGCGGCATGAAGTGCTCAAGCGAGGCTGCGGCGCGCGGCGTTGTCCTCCGGCGCGAGACGAGAGGCTCGCGGTCGTGAGGCGAGCGAGGGGGGGAATTCGGTCGACGGGATGCGAGGTGCTCCCGTGCGAGGGTCGCGGTGCGGGGCTCACGGTGCCGGCTCTACACGGTAGACGACGTTCTCGCGAGTCGGCCAGTCGTCGGACGGGGTCGCGAAGGCGCGGGTCACGCCCGGCGCCCGGGCCAGGGCGTCGGCGAGGATCGGCTGATGGCGGTCGGGGACGTAGATGTGCGTCACGCCCCACGCCCGCATCAGGGCGAGGCTCTCGGGATCGGCGGGATGCCAGTAGGCGCGGTCGAGGGCCGCGAGCGGCGGCGGCTCGCCGGCGACCACCGGCATCGAGCCGGTGAAGCGGGCGACGTAGTTCGCCCGGTTGAAGACGGCGCCCCGGTCGGAGATCACGGGCAGCCAGGGGAGGGACCAGTCGTAGGGCCGCCCGTCGGGGGCCACGCCCGCGACGTTCGCCACCTCGTCCTCCACGGCGATGTCGCGCTGCGAGGACGTCAGGACGAGGGTGGTGGCGGCGTCGCCCGTGCGACCGATCCATTCGTAGGCGGCCCGCTGGGCGGGGCTCAGCTCCGCCCGGTTGAAGCGCCCGTTGACGACCTCGTGGGCACCGAAGGCCGTCATGATGCCCGCGCACAGCAACGTCGCCGCCCGCGGCGCGCCGATCCGCAGCGCGGCCGTGCAGAACGCGCCGGCGGCCACGAGGAGCGCGGCGGCATAGACGTACTCTGTGCCGAAGGGGCCGGGCAGATCCGCGAGGAAGAAGCCGAAGGAGAGGCGGATCAGCGTCGGGTTCTGCAGGTTGACGATGGGGAGGAGCCCCAGGGCGGCGAGAGCCGCCACGACGACGAGGACCGCGAGGCACCCCGTCGCGAGGCGCCGGACGGCGAATGCGGACGCGCGCTGAAGCCACTGCCAGAGAGCGCCGACGAGGATCGTACCGAACACCAGCTTGGGAACGCTGAAGTCGGCGAGGGTCACCATCGACGGGAAGATCAGCGAGCGGGTGAAGGGGGCGACCGCCTGGACGAGCGGATCGACGAGGAAGACGGCCACCCCGAGCCATGCGGCGGCCGCGAAGATCACGATCGAGGGCGGCCGTTCCCGCCGCGACGCCAGGATCGCGACGAGGACGCCGGCGGCGACGACGAGGTGGGCGAGCCACCCCTGGAAGCGGAGGAAGTCGCGCAAGAGGTCGGCCGCGGGGAAGTCTCGCACCTCGTGGATGGCCGCGCTCTCGCCGCCCTGGAGGCGGGCGAGGAGCGGGCCGGGGTCGACGAGCGTCGCGACGAGGACGAGAAGGACCGTCGCGGCCGCCGCGACCGGTATGGCCCAGAGGCGCCAGATCCAGGGCTCGCGCCGGAAGCTCCAGGTCTCGGCGAGCATGTAGAGACCGAGGATCACGGTCCCCCAGATGAAGAGCCGGGGGTGGACGGCGAGCAGCGCTCCCAGCACCGCGCCGAGCAGAAGCGGAAAGCCGATCGTCCCGAGGGCGCGCGGCAGATCTCGCTGGATGGAGACGAGCGCGGCCAGGAGCAGCAGCCCCGTCGTGCCGGGGATGCGCGCGAACGAGCCGTCCCCGTACTGCCAGACGAAGGCGGAGTTGAAGGCGAGGAAGAGGCAGGGCAGCGCCACGGCGCGGGGGAGGTCGGGGGCGATGCGGCGCACGATCACCCAGGCGCAGAGCATGGCCGCCGTCACCCAGGCGACGGCGAGGTGGAGCTGGGCGAGGGAGGCGTCGGTCCCCGTGAGACGCATCACCGCGGCGGCCAGGCTCTCGTTCCCGGCCGTGCCGACGTAGAGCTGGACGACGTCGAGGCTCGGCCAGAACCGCGCGCGCGGAAATCCGCCGTCGCCGGCGATCAGCCAGGTGACGAACGCGTAGTACTGCGAGTCGACGCCGGGAGCGGCGATGTGGTTGCGGAAGGGGAAGCCGACGAAGGCCACGAGCCCGAGCGCGAGCGCGACGCCCGCGGCGCAGGCGCGGGGTCCCGGCAGCAGGCGGCGGCGCCGGGCCCGGACGAGACCGGCGGCGACGAGCACGCCGGCGGCCGTCCAGGTCAGCGCCGTCAGCCCGTTGAAGAGCGACACGTCCACCCAGGACGCGACCGCGAGGGCGAGGCCGCCCAGTGCGGGCGCGAGGTAGAGGGCATCGGGCGACGGCGGGCCGCCCGGATCACGCCTCGGCCCCGAGGCGGTGCGGGGAACGAAGGCGAGACCCGCGGCGCCGAACAGGACGACCAACCCGATCGCGACGAGGAAGAGGGTCATGGGCGTGACGTCATTCGATCATTGCTCGCGCAGAGCCCGACCCGATCAGATCTCGTCCAGCATCTCGTCTGCCCGCGCGGGATAGCATGGCGGCTCGACGTCTCGCAACGGCGGCGGCGGGTTGGTTTCCGAGGCGATCCCTGCCGAAGGAACTCCGGTTGCCAAGGGAGGCGCGAGATCCTACACCCGGGCCGGCGTTTTCGCGTCGGCGCATTGCGATGCCATCGACCTGGAGCAGCGGGATGAAGCTCGTATTCTGTGATGCGGAGTTCACGGGTGAGCACGCGCACACGACACTGGTCTCGCTCGGGCTGGTGGACATCGACGGAAACGAGCTCTACCTGCGGCTCTCCGACTTCGACGAGACGCAGGTGACGCCCTGGCTGCGCGAGAACGTGCTGTCGATGATACCGGTCGAGAGCCGGATCCCGTCGCACGCCGCGTACGCGAAGCTCGGCCAATGGATGGAGACGCTGAGCGGGGGCGAGCGCATCCACCTCGTGTCCGCCGGCAAGGGCGCCGACATCATCCTGCTGTTCGAGCTGTACAAGCACGCATTCCCGTCACTGGAGCGGTTCCACGCACTCCATTGCCTCCCGCCCTACCTGAACCATACGCAGCACTTCGACTTGAACACGTTGTTCTTCGCGTGCGGCGTCGATTCGGACCAGGCGCGGGAGAGCTATCTGGGGCGCAGCGTCTCCCCATCGCGCCACGATGCCCTCTACGATGCCAAGGTCGTCAGGGAGTGCTTCCTGAAGCTCCTCGACCACCCGGCGATGGAGCGCTTCGCCCGGGCGCTCGGCCGGTAGTCGGCTCATGACCCTCTTCTCCATCGAGACGAACGCCGCGTTCCCGGAGGAGCCCGCGCGGCTGCCCGAGCTCGCCGGCATCCTGGGGGCTTTCGGCCTGACGCTCCGCGGCGCGCCAAGGACGGTCCGCAAGGCCAACGTGGCATCGACGGTGGTCCGCTGCGACAGCGTCGAGCGCGGCGAGGTCATGGTGCGCGGCGCCGAAGGGGCGCTGGCTGACGCGATCGAGGCTCAGTGTCGGGCCGTCGCAGCGGTCGCGCACGCCGCGGTCGTTCGCCCGCTGGTCTCCCTGCGCGGCGGCCACGTCGTGGTGGACGGCGGTCGCGCCTGGATCGCGTATCCCCGGATCGCGGGAGAGGTCCTCGATCCGCTCCGGCACGATCCCGTGCGGGCGTTCGACGCCGGTCTCGTGCTGCTTCGCGAGCTCGGCGCGCTGGACGACGACGTGCTCCGTGGGATGCCGAGGCTGAGCGGCGGTGGCGATCTGCCGCAGGAGCAGCTGAGCCTGCTCCTTCGTGAGAGCTTCTGGGGCGGCAGCGAGCTGGCAGCGCACGTGTCCGCGACGACGCGCGCATGCCTCGTCGAGAACGCGGCGCTGCTGGCCCGATCGATCGATCGAGCGGCGGCCTACCGTCCTCCGGTGCAGGCGCGAGCGATCCACAATGACATGCAGCATGCGAACATCATCGTTTCGCCGGAAGGGCCCGTGTTCATCGACATCGAGGACGTCGGCATCGGTGATGCCACCCTGGCCGTCGGGCACTGCGCGTTCAAGATCGCCCGCCATGCCGCATTCCTCGACAGGCGCGCTCTGCCGCGGGCGCGTCAGATGTTCGCCGGCTTCGTCGCCCGCTGCGCGAGCGAGCCGTCGCTCGACCCGCACCAGGTTCGCGTTGCCGCCGCTCGCAGAATATGGAACGACGTCGCCTTGATCGTCGGGGCCCACGCATCCGGCCGCGACGACTGGCTGTACGATCTGGAGAAGAAGCTCTGCAATGCGCTGGAGCTCGCCGTGCTCGAGGGAGAGCTGACATGGACCTGAACCTTGCCGACAAGACCGTCTTCATCGCCGCCGCCAGCAAGGGGATTGGCGCCGGCCTGGCGACGGCGTTCGCGCGAGAAGGAGCACGTGTCGCGATCTCGTCCAGCTCGCAGGAGAACCTGGATCGGGCCAAGGCGAAGATCCTCGCCGAGACGGGCGTGGAAGTCGGGACCTACGTCATGGACGTCGGGTCCCTCGAATCCGTCTCGCAGTGCATGGAGCGCGTGCTCCGCGACCTCGGGCATGTCGACATCCTCGTTCCGAACGGTCCGGGCCCGAAGCCCGTCGGCGCGGCCGACGTCACCGATGCGCAGCTCCTCGCGGCGCTGACCTCGAACCTCATGAGCACCATCGCGATGTGCCGAGCGGCACTCCCCGCGATGAAGCAGCGCCGTTTCGGCCGGATCATCATCCTCGCGTCGAGCACCGGGCGCGAGCCCGACGCCGGGATGACCTTGAGCAACGTGGCGCGTGCGGGTGTCCTCGCCTACGTCAAGACGCTCTCGCGGGAGGTCGGTTCGCAGGGGATCACCGTGAATGCCATCCTGACGGGAGGCGTGATGACCGAGCGCACCGTCGGGCTGATCCGGGGAGACGCCGAGCAGTCCGGCAGGCCCTACGAGGAGGTTCTGGCCGAGGCCGGGGCCGCGATTCCCGCCGGCTACATCGCGTCGCCGGAGCAGTTCGTGCCCACGCTGGTGTTCCTGGCGTCGGAGGCTGCGGCGTACGTCAACGGCGTCAACCTGCCCGTGGACGGCGGATACATGAAGGCGATCTGAAGATGTCGTCAGCGACGGACGCGGCGAGCTTCTTCTCCTATGGCGATCGCGACGCCGAGATCGCCGGCAAGCTCCGGTCACTGCGGTGCGATCCCGCGGCGCTCGCGCGCGCGCTGCTCGCGGACCTGTCCGTGCGCGGGATGCCCGCGAACGACCTGGAGCGCATCGAGAGCCTTCTGGGAGCTTTGGGATCTCTCGCGTTCGATCGCATCTATCCGAACTACTTGACGCATCCGATCCGGCTCGCCGCCGCGTTCTCGCGCGAACGCGGCGGCATCCCGCGGTATGAGGACGTGGCGCTCGGCCTGTGCCACAATTTTCGCGAGACCGCGGTGGAGGGGCAGGACGACGTCGAGGCCGCGTTCCTGTCGCCCGAGCTCGGCCGGCTTCTCGACGTGCTGTTCACGAATCGTGAGGTGGAGCGAGAGGCGTCGTATCTCGACACCTATTACGATACGATAGAGCATTCGCCGATGGACCTCATGATCCTGAAGGGCCACGACAAGCTCGACAACTTTCTTTCCTACGTGATCTATGACATCGACGTGTACCACAAGGATGTCGTGACGGATTGGGTCGTCCCGCGACTGCGGAAGCGCGCTCCCCGCCTCGCCGCATACCTCGAGCAGGTGTCCGAGTACGTGTTCGAAGATAGCGTCAAGCGCACCTTCCGGGAGGCGAGCCCATGAAAGTCGACGCGCTCGGCCCCTGCCTCGGGCTGGTCACCGCGCGAGGCGGCTCGAAGGGGGTGAGGGACAAGGCGACCCGGCCGCTCTGCGGGAAGCCGGTGGTCGCCTACACGATCGAGACCGCGCTCGCCTGCGACGAGATCACCGACGTGCTGGTGTCGACGGACAGTTCCACCATCAAGGACGTGGCCGTCGAGGCCGGCGCGCAGGTGCCCTTCCTGCGTCCCGACTCCCTCGCGACCGACCTCTCCAAGCAGGAGGACGCGGTCCTGCACGCCATGGACTGGTGCGAGCGGCAGGGAAGGCGCTATGATTGGCTGTGCCTGCTGGAGCCGACCGCACCCTTGAGGACGGTCGCGACGCTGCGTCGAGGGTTCGACCTGCTCCGTCGGAGGCCGGAGCTTCCGGGGGTCTTCTCCATCAGCCCCGTCTCGGTGCCGCCCTCGAAATGTGCATCGGTCGACGTGCACGGCACCGTGGCGCACTTCTATTCACCCGAGAAGAGCGTCCTCAATCGACAGGAACTGCCACAGTACTACAAGCTGTCGAACCTCTGCGTCGTCATTCGCTGGGACGAGTTCAAGCGAGCCGGGAACTTCCTCGCGGATGGTCGAGCCGCTGCGCTCGTCGTGGACCCGATCGAGGCCATCGATATCGATGAGCCGCTCGACTTCCTCGTGGCGGAGATGCTGCTCGCGCGAGGGCTCGGATCAGAGGGCGACACCCGTGCGATCGTCAACGGGACGCGCGATGGCGGCTGACGCCGCCGCCGGCATCGTCATCTGGAACGGCGTCGCGCCCGGCGCGGCGGCGGAATTCGAGCGCTGGCACGACGAGGAGCACCTCGCCGAGCGCCTCGCGATCCCCGGCTTCCTGCGCGCCCGCCGCGGCATCGCCGTCGACGGGAGCGCAGGCTATCTCACGGTCTACGACGTGGCGGATGCGGACGCGATCGGGCAGGGCGCCTACCCGGCGCGGCTCGATGCGCCGAGCGCGTGGACGCGCCGGGTCATGCCGCTGATGCGCGACACCGCCCGCATCCTGTGCCGCGTCTCGGCGTCGTACGGGGACGGGGAGGGCGATCGGCTGGTGGCGATGCGCCTGCCGGATACGGCTTTCCGCGGCGACGCGACCCACGCGGCGCTCGCCGAGGAGGCCGCGCGGCTCGTCTCGGAGGGCGTGCTCGCCGAGGCGACGCTCCTCCTGCGCGACGACGCCCTCACCGCCCGCCGCACCGCCGAGCACGCCCTGCGCGCCGAGCCCCCTGAAACGCCAGCCGGCGCCCTCGTCGGCGAGGCGCGCGGCGACGACGCGGCGACGCGGGCGGCCGGCCGGCTCGCGGGCATCCTCGGCCAGGAGCAGGGCGGGTCCGCACGCGTCTACCGCATCCAGGCCCGACGCATGGCGGGATAGCGGCGCGATCGGCGCAGCCGCTCTCCTTCCCTGTAGGGGAAGGTGGATCGCCGCGAAGCGGCGAGACGGATGGGGCGCGCGGAACGCGCGTTCGGCGGAGCCGAAACGGACGTCTCCGACCGGACACCGGGGCTTCCGCTTCGCGGAACGCGTCGCTTTCGCGCCGCGCCCCATCCGTCGCGCCGTCGTATGCGCGCGCGGCCGGCGGAGCGCTTCCTCCTTCCCCTACAGGATTCCTCTGCGAAACTCCGCCTTGTTCTGGCTTGCCGTTGT
>NZ_JBQTCJ010000022.1:0-63362 GCF_052380005.1 Salinarimonas sp. NSM | reverse complement strand
CGGCCCGGGCCTGGCGCGAGGCCGGCGGCCGGCTCGAGATCGGCGTCGTTTCCCTCGAAACCAACGCGGCCGCCCTGCAGGTCTCGGGCGAGCTCGCGCTCGACGCGATGGACCGCCCGGAAGGGCGCATCGAGGCCTCCGGCCGCGGGCTCGGGCCGATCGCCCAGGCCGCGCTCGGCGGGCGCGGCGACTTCATGGCCGACGCGATCGTCGCGGCGCTGGGCGGCGCCACGCCCGCGCCCGTGGCGCCGGGCGCGGAGGCACCCCCGCTGACCCCGCTCCCGCCGGTGCTGATCAACGACGGCCGCGTCTTCGTCGGCCCGATCCCGGTGCCGCGGGTGACGGTGCCGCCGCTGTTCTGAAGCCTCGCCGGCGGACGGGTCCGCTCAGGGCTCGGCGATGGTGAAGGGCAGGCTGATCGTGCTCGCCTCGTCCGAGGCGATGTCGCGCGTGCGGTACTCGAGGACGTAGTCGCCCGGCGTGATCCCGTCGAGCGTGAGCGTCAGCGTGAGCATGAACTCGCGATTGCGCGTGCGGCTCTCCAGCGCGAGCCGCTGGAAGTTCTCGCGCCCGCCGACGATCGCGCCGTCGGGCCGCTTGATCAGCAGGTCGACGTCGACGCCGAAGCGGAAACGTCCGTCCCCGATCTCCTCCCAGGCGTAGCCCACCGGCTCGGCGTAGACCACGAGCGGCTCGCCCGGGGCGAACACGCTCGTCTCCCGCGCCGTGTAGACGCCGTAGCCCGCGGGTGACCCGTCGACGAAGGTCGCCGTGCGGAACGCGAGCGGGACGTCCTCCCACACCGCCACGAGCGCCGCCTCGGCCCGCGCGAGGTCGTCGAGGGTGGCTGCCTTCGCCGAGGGGAGGGGGGCGAGGAGGGCGATGAGCGGGAGGAGCGCGGCGGCGGCGCGCACGGGACGACGGCGGAGGGACATCGGATGGGGCGACCTGGCTGAACGTCGCGAGCTTAGCCGTACATCACCGATATGCAAGCGCCCGCGCCGGTACTGCTGGAGACGGCCGGCCTCGCTTCCGCGTCATCGTCGGCCTGCTCCAGCCTGAGATGGGCAGTCTCGAGGGTGGCCTGCACGTCGTCGAGGACGTGCTTCACGTCCTCGGTGCGTCTCGCGCCCGATCCGGCGCGCTGCGCCTCTCCGCCGGCGATCTGCCGGCGGGGCGGCCGCGTGACGATCACGAGCGGCGCGGCATCGCCGGTCTCCGACAGAGCGGCGTGCTCGATCACGACGATCCGCGGCGCCTCGCCGCGCTCTCTCAGCCGCTCGAGGACCTGCTCGATGATGCCACCGAGATCTCCGAGCGCATCCTTGTCGGTAGGGGCTCCGTGTCCGGGTCGCTCGGCGGGGGCGCGATCCTTCGCCAGCTCTCGCTTCCGTGCCGCAGCGGCCATCTCCGCCTCCGGCAGCGTCACGACGCATACGCGTCCGCGCATCTCGCGCCGGATCAGGCCCGCGGCCTCCATCACCTCGAGCACGCGCGTGAGATTGGGCTGCTTGAGGCCGAGCCGCTGGCGCAGGTCGTCTCGCTGGATGGCGCCGCCGGCGGCGCGGACGATGGCCAGCGCCTCGGAGACGTGGGCGCGATCGAGCGTCGTCGAGGCCGAGGCCGTCTCGTGGAAGTGGACGGAGGTGAGCAGGACATCGACGAGGCCGTCGATCCGGTCGGCGAGGGCGGGCCGCTTCGCACGGATCCCGGCGGCCGTGCGGGCGCAGAGATCCTGCCAGCGAATCAGCTCGTCCACCGGGCGATTGCCCCGGACGAGACGCCAGACGAGATCCCGCAGCGCCTCGTAGACCCGCGCCGGCCCCCGCTCGGGATCACCGCGGATCTCGGCCGCGATGGGCTCCCAGGCGGATGCTGGCTCGACCGAGCCGCGGCTGACGTCGTCGATCGTCATGGTCGTTCTCATGCCCCACCGTGTCATGCCTACGTCATCAGCCGGGTAAACTCAATACATTTCATTTTGGTTCACGTCCAGTGGCATCGCGCTCGTAGGATGCGAAAATTGTCGTCTGAGCAACCGGAGCGGGCTCGGCGGCAGTGGTCGGAAAGCGCTGGACGTCGAGCACCCATCCCAGCCCGTCCTCCGAGGCGGGAAGGGCCTGCTGGACGACGAAGCTCCGCGTCCTGTGCGTCCCCACCAGCCGGACGGCATTGTTGATGTGGCCCGGCAAGGCCTTCTCGTTGCTGAGCGACGGGACGAGGACGAGATCGACGTCGAGGTTGGGCAGCGGCTCCGGCGCGTCGCAGAAGTCGCGGCAGATGGCGAAGGCGACGAGCGCCTGGTCCGTGGCCAGGACGGGGACGCAGTCGCCGCGCCGGATGTCCTCGACTGCGCCCGTCGCATCGCTGAAGGGGATGATCTTGTCGTAGCGCAGGAGCGGCCTGCCCCGCCCGTCGAGCACGTGCGCGCAGTTGGCGACGCCGTCGTCCCGCTCCTCGTGCCAGGAGCCCGCCACCACGATCTGCGGCGGGTCGTTCTCGGCGACGAGTGCGCACGCGATCCGCTCGCGCAGCTGCGGCGTCACGGACAGCTCGGGCCAGACGAGGGCGAAGCAGCCCGCGCCGCTCGCTGCGGCCACCTGCTCCCGGATCGTCCTGACCGGATGCTTCCTGCCGATCCTGCCGATGCGGAAGGGGCCGGGGCCGATGTCCTCGTAGACCGGCGTCACCAGCCGGAAGCCTTCGAACAGGGCCGCGCCCAACGTCTGGGACGGTGGCGACGTATCATCGGGCGATGCCGGTGGGGAGAGCGTGGTCTTGTGATGGAGCCGAACGGGCAGGCCGCGGATCCGCGTCGGCAGCAGGCGGTGCCACTTCAAGGCTCTCAGGACGTAGGGGTGATGCTGCGCCACCGCCACGCCGGGACGGGGGCGCACCCGCTTGACGAGAAAGCGGTCGCCGCCGTCGACAGGATCGCGAGGGACGCGGCAGAAATCCTCGTAGAGCAGCGCCGTGGAGGGAGGCCGCGTGGTGTCGAGGTGCAAGGCCTCGTCGAGGCTCCTGATCTGGAGGGACAGCGCATCGAAGACCCCCTGCGCCTCGTCCGTGAACGGCGGCCACTCCAGACGGCCGTCGTCGCGGATCTCGTCGCAGCGCTCCTGCGCGGCGGACGTCAGCGCCGCCTCGTCGACATTGCGCAGGCCGTCTCGGATTTGACGCGGAGCCCCCATCGCCAGATCGAGAAGATCGACGAGCGCACGCGCCAGCGCCGCCCGCGGCGGCTCCGCCCCGAATGCCATCCGGGCATGCGCATCCGCGAGCCGGGCCGCACGTCCCAGCCATTCGTCCTGCGGCAACTCGTCCATCGACGCCCCCACGTCCACGTCCCTCACGCTATGCCACGGCAACCTTAGCCGGGCAACGCCGTCGCACTCCCGCCAGAAGCCCGGCACGTTGCGCCGTGCGGCGTTCGGCGGCACAGTGCGCCCGGTTCGCCGCGCGAGCGGCGCTCGGATGCGCGGTCTTCGGGAGGAGGGGGCGATGGACATCGGCGTGCATGCGGCTGCCGTCGCCCTCTCCCACGACCCCTGGCTCGTGGCGCTCTCCATCCTCGTCGCGATGCAGGGCGCCTATGTCGGGCTCGCGCTGGCGGGGCGGGTGGCGGCGGCCGAGGGGGTGCGGCGGCGGGTGCTCCTGCTCGCCGCGGCGGCGACGCTGGCGGTGGGCATCTGGTCGATGCACTTCATCGGGCTCCTCGCCGCGCGCCTCCCGATGGGGGTGGACTACCTCGTCGCGCCCACGGTCTTCTCGCTCCTCGTCTGCGTGATGGTGGTGGGCGCCGGCATGCTGCTCGCGGCGACCGAGCTGCCGCTCCTCGTGCGGGTGGGCGCCGGAGGGCTCGGCATGGGGGCGGGCATCGCCTCCATGCACTACATCGGCATGGGCGCGCTCGCCGGGGCGATGACGATGAGCCACGCCGCCGGCCCGGTCGTTCTCTCCGTCGCCCTCGCCGTCGCGGCCTCGACCGCGGCGCTCTGGTTGTGCTTCGAGGCGCCTCGGCAGACGCTCTGGGCGTCCGCGATCGCGATGGGCCTCGCCGTCTCGGGCATGCACTACACCGCCATGGCCGGCATGACGCTCCACGCCGCGCCCGCGGCGGCGCCGTCGCAATTCGCATCGAGCCTCTCGCCCGACGGGCTCGCGCTGACGGTGGCGCTCGTCGCCTTCGCCGTCTCCGGAGCATTCCTCGCGACGCTCACGCCGGATCGCCGATCCGTGCGCGGCAGAAACGAGGCCGCCCCGCCGCGGCCCGCCGTTCGAGAGGCGTCGGAGGCCTCGGCGGCAGACGGCGCCACGACGGTCGGCGTCAGCGCCGTCGCGGAGCCGCCCGCCACCGTCCCGCCCCTCCCGACTGCGGCTGTGGCTGCGGACCCCGC
Source organism: Salinarimonas sp. NSM (assembly GCF_052380005.1). Taxonomy (NCBI): domain Bacteria; kingdom Pseudomonadati; phylum Pseudomonadota; class Alphaproteobacteria; order Hyphomicrobiales; family Salinarimonadaceae; genus Salinarimonas; species Salinarimonas sp. NSM. The sequence continues at coordinate 58,965 of NZ_JBQTCJ010000022.1, read as the reverse complement.
GGAACGCGCCGAACCCGCTTCCGCCCGCGAGGGTGCGAGCCGCGCCGCCCCTCTCGGCGGCGTCGGAGGACCGCCGCGGCGGCCCGCGCGGACCCTCACGGTGGAGCGCAACGGCACCCCGCTCGCGCTCCCGGTGGGCGCGATTCGCTGCGTGCGCGCCAACGCGCACTACACCTACGTCCGTGACGGCGAGCACGAGTACTTCTGCGGGCTGTCCATCGGCGAAGCGGAGGCGGCGCTCGACCCTGCCCACTTCCTGCGCATCCACAGGAGCCATGTGGTCAATCTCGACCACGTCCTCGCCGTGCGGCGGACGGGGGACAGCGGCGTGGCGGTGCTCGACGACGGACGCAGCCTGCCCGTCGCCCGCGCCCGACTCGCCGCCTTGAAGCGGCGCTTCGAGGCCGAGGAACAGGCCCGGACGCGACCGTTGGATGCCGCGGAATAGGTCAGACGACCTGACGCAGTTCGTGCGGCCACAGCCGCATTTCGTGCACGAGCAGCGCTTTCTCGTGCAGGAGCGATTGCCGCACCCCCCTCCTCTCTGGACCCTTTCGAAAAAGACGGGCACGCGCCCGCAATGAAGGGTTGGAGCACTCGAGGAGGAGGATCCGGCGTGATACCCGCCAATTTCGCCTATCACAGCCCGACGACCGTGCAGGAGGCCGTGGCGCTCCTGGCCGAGCTCGGCGACGAGGCCCGCGCGCTCGCAGGCGGCCACAGCCTCATCCCGATGATGAAGCTGCGCCTCGCGGCGCCCGAGGCCCTCGTGGACCTCTCCCGCATCGCCTCCCTGAAAGGGGTGCGCGAGGAGGGATCGGACATCGTCATCGGCGCGATGACGACGCAGCACCAGCTCCTCCAGGACCCGATCCTGGCGGCGAAGCTGCCGCTGATCCCGGAGACGTCCGCCGTCATCGCCGACCCGCAGATCCGCTACCGCGGCACGCTCGGCGGCAACGTCGCCAACGGCGACCCCGGCAACGACATGCCGGCCGTGATGATGACGCTCGACGCGACCTACGTGCTCGCCGGCCCGAACGGCGAGCGATCGGTGAAGGCGCGGGAATTCTATCAGGGGGCGTACTTCACCGCCGCCGAGGACGGCGAGATCCTCACGGCCGTGCGCATCCCCACCCCCCCGGCCGGCACGGGCTTCGCCTACGAGAAGCTCAAGCGCAAGGTCGGCGACTACGCCACGGCCGCCGCCGCCGTGCAGCTGACGATGTCGGCGAGCACGGTGGAGACCATCGCCATCGGGCTCACGAACGTCTCCGAGACCCCTCTCTTGGCCGAGGACGCGATGGCGATCCTCGCCGGATCGCGGCTCGAGCCGGAGGTCGTCGACAGGGCGGTCGAGGCGGCGGAGGCCATCACCAACCCCGCCTCCGACGGGCGCGGTCCCGCGGAGTACCGCACCGCCATGGCCGGCGTGATGCTGCGCCGGGCGCTCGCCCGCGCCGTCACGCGCGCGCAAGGTTGAGGGGAGAGACCATGTCCAAGGTCCACATCGAGCTGACCGTGAACGGCAAGGCGCACGAGTCGCTGGTCGAGCCGCGCACGCTTCTCATCCACTACCTGCGCGAGGATCTCGGCCTCACCGGCGCGCACATCGGCTGCGAGACCGGCCATTGCGGCGCGTGCACGGTCGACATCGACGGCATGTCGGTGAAGTCCTGCACCATGTTCGCCGCTCAGGCGAACGGCGCCGACATCCTGACGATCGAGGGCGTCGCCGCCCCCGACGGCACGCTGCACGCGCTCCAGGAGGGCTTTCGCGAGATGCACGGGCTCCAGTGCGGCTATTGCACGCCCGGCATGATCGTGCGCGCGCATCGCCTGCTCCAGGAGAACCCGCGGCCGACCGAGGCGGAGATCCGTGCCGGCATCTCCGGGAACCTGTGCCGCTGCACGGGCTACCAGAACATCGTCAAGGCCATTCAGTACGCCGCCGCGAAGCTCGCGGGCGAGCCCTTCCAGGAGGCCGCGGAATGAACGACATGACCCCCACCCGCGAGGAGCGCGAAGCCAAGCTCCAGGGCATGGGCTGCAAGCGCAAGCGCGTCGAGGACGTGCGCTTCACCCAAGGCCGCGGCCAGTACGTCGACGACCTGAAGCTGCCCGGCATGCTGTTCGGCGACTTCGTGCGCTCGTCCTACGCCCACGCCCGCATCAAGAAGATCGACGCATCGAAGGCTCTGGCGCTGCCCGGCGTCAAGGCGGTGCTCACGGCGGCCGACCTCAAGCCCTTGAACCTGCACTACATGCCGACGCTGGCGGGCGACGTGCAGGCCGTGCTGGCCGACGAGAAGGTGCTGTTCCAGGGCCAGGAGGTGGCCTTCGTCGTCGCCGAGGACCGCTACGTCGCCGCCGATGCGGCCGACCTCGTCGAGATCGAGTACGAGGAGCTCACCCCCCTCGTCGACCCGTTCCAGGCGATGGCCGACGATGCGCCGCTCCTGCGCGAGGACATCAAGGACAAGACGGAGGGCGCCCACGGCCCCCGCAAGCACTACAACCACATCTTCGACTGGCAGGTCGGCGACAAGACCGGCACCGACGCGGCCTTCGAGACGGCCGACGTCACCATCAAGGAGATGCTCTCCTACCACCGCACGCACCCCTCGCCGCTCGAGACCTGCCAGTGCGTGGCCTCGATGGACAAGATCCGCGGCGAGCTGACGCTCTGGGGCACGTTCCAGGCGCCCCACGTGATCCGCACGGTGGCCTCCATGCTCGCGGGCATCCCCGAGCACAAGGTGCACGTCATCGCCCCCGACATCGGCGGCGGCTTCGGCAACAAGGTCGGGGCCTATCCGGGCTACATCTGCTCGGTGGTGGCCTCGATCGTGCTGGGCGTCCCGGTGAAGTGGGTCGAGGACCGGATGGAGAACCTCTCCACCACCTCCTTCGCCCGCGACTACCACATGACGACCGAGCTCGCCGCGACGAAGGACGGCACGATCACCGCCATGCGCGTGCACGTGCTCGCCGACCACGGCGCCTTCGATGCCTGCGCGGACCCGTCCAAGTGGCCGGCGGGCTTCATGAACATCTGCACGGGCTCCTACGACATCCCGGTCGCGCATCTCGCGGTCGACGGCGTCTACACCAACAAGGCGCCCGGCGGCGTGGCCTATCGCTGCTCGTTCCGGGTCACCGAGGCGGTCTACGCCATCGAGCGCGCGATCGAGATCCTGGCGCAGAAGCTCGGCATGGATTCCGCCGAGCTGCGGATGAAGAACTTCATCCGGGCCGAGCAATTCCCCTACCAGTCGGCGCTGGGTTGGGAATACGATTCGGGCGACTACCACACCGCCATGAGGAAGGCGCTCGACACGGTGGGCTACGACGCGCTGCGCGCCGAGCAGAAGGCGAAGCAGGAGGCCTTCCGGCGCGGCGAGACCCGCGAGATCATGGGCATCGGCATCTCGTTCTTCACCGAGATCGTCGGCGCGGGCCCGACGCGCAATTGCGACATCCTCGGCATCGGCATGTTCGATTCCGCCGAGATCCGCATCCATCCGACCGGCGGCGTGATCGCGCGGATGGGCACGAAGAGCCAGGGCCAGGGCCACGAGACGACCTACGCCCAGATCATCGCCACCGAGCTCGGCATCCCCGCCGACGACATCATGATCGAGGAGGGCAACACCGACACCGCTCCATATGGTCTCGGAACCTACGGCTCGCGCTCGACGCCCGTCGCCGGCGCGGCCACCGCGGTCGCCGCGCGCAAGATCAAGGCGAAGGCGCAGATGATCGCGGCACACATGCTCGAGGTGCACCACGACGACGTCGAGTTCGACATCGACGGCTTCCGCGTGAAGGGACTGCCCGAGAAGCGCAAGTCCATGAAGGAGATCGTCTGGGCGGCCTACAACCAGCCCCCGCCGAACATGGAGCCCGGCCTCGAGGCGGTGTCCTACTACGACCCGCCGAACATGACCTACCCGTTCGGGGCCTATCTCTGCGTGATGGACATCGACGTCGACACGGGCGTCTACAAGGTCCGGCGCTTCTATGCGCTCGACGATTGCGGTACCCGGATCAACCCGATGATCATCGAGGGCCAGGTGCACGGCGGCCTCACCGAGGCCTTCGCGGTCGCGATGGGCCAGGAGATCCGCTACGACGAGCAGGGCAACGTGATGGGCGCGTCCTTCATGGACTTCTTCCTGCCCACCGCGGTGGAGACCCCGGTCTGGGAGACGGACCACACCGTCACCCCCTCGCCGCACCACCCGATCGGCGCCAAGGGCGTGGGCGAGAGCCCGCACGTCGGCGGCGTGCCGTGCTTCTCGAACGCGGTGAACGACGCCTTCGCCTTCCTCGGCTCGACCCACATCCAGATGCCCCACGACCATTGGCGCATCTGGAAGGCGGCGCGCGCGCTGGGGGCGTGACCGGCGCAGCGGGGCGCGCGCGCCCCGCCACCTCCCCGCAGGGGAGGACGGAGGCCGAAGGCCGGAGGGTGGGGAGGGCGGCGGGCCGGCCCGATCATCCGGCAAACGGCCCCACCGCCCGCGGCGAGCCGCGGACTCCTCCCCTCCGGGGAGGAAGAAGGTCGGCGGATGTCGCGAACGGCGGATGCAGGCCGCGACGCCCCTCCTCCCCGCAGGGGAGGACGGAGGCCGAAGGCCGGAGGGTGGGGAGGGCGGCGACGCCGCTTGCCAGGACGAGCCGAACGGCCCCACCGCCCGCGCTTCGCGCGGACTCCTCCCCTGTGGGGAGGAAGAAGGTCGGCGACTGGATCAGAGGAAGAGGACCATTCCCGTGACCGCCCCCCTCGACCGCGACGCCATCGCCCAGCGCCTCGTCGCCACCGGCTACGTGCCCGATCGCGACCTCGCGGTGGCGCTCGCGCTGATGCAGCGGCTCGGGCGCCCGCTGCTGCTCGAGGGCGAGGCGGGCGTCGGCAAGACCGAGATCGCCAAGGCGCTCGCCGCGATCCACGGGACGCGCCTCATCCGGCTGCAATGCTGGGAGGGGCTCGACCGGGCGGCGGCGCTCTACGAGTGGAACTACCAGCGCCAGCTCCTCGCCATCAAGGCGCGCGAGGGTCACGACGCGAAGGCCGTCGAGGCGGAGATCTTCTCCGAAGCCTATCTCCTGGAGCGCCCGCTGCTCGCCGCGATCCGCCAGGAGACGGCGCCGGTCCTGCTCATCGACGAGATCGACCGGGCGGACGAGGAGTTCGAGGCCTTCCTGCTCGAACTCCTGTCCGACTTCCAGGTCTCGATCCCCGAGCTCGGCACCATCACCGCCACCAGCGTCCCGCACGTGATCCTCACCTCGAACGCCACCCGCGAGCTCTCGGACGCGCTGCGGCGGCGCTGCCTCTATCATTACGTCGACTACCCCGAGCCCGACCGCGAGGCGCGCATCCTCCTCGCGCGTCTTCCGGGGATCGACACGGCGCTCGCCACCCAGATCGCGCGCTTCGTCGCCAAGCTGCGCAAGGAGGATCTCGCCAAGGTGCCGGGCGTCGCGGAATCGCTCGATTTCGCCGCGAGCCTCGTGGGCCTCGGCGACCTGCGCGACGACACGGAAGCCGTCCACGACGCGCTGATGGCGCTCCTCAAGACCCGAGAGGACCGTGCGCGGCTGGCGCCCGCGGTGATCGCGCGCCTCGTGGAGGCCAGCGCGTGAACCCTGCGGCCGCCGATCCAGCGCCCGCCGTCGCCGCGGCGATCCGCGGGCGGCTCGCGGGCTTCGTGCGAAGCCTGAGGATGAACGGCATTCCGATCGGCCTCGCCGAGAGCCGCGACGCGCTCGCGATCCTCGCCGAGGCGGACCTGTCGCGCCCGGCGGCCCTGATGCCGGCCCTGCGCACGCTCTTCGCCTCGCGGCCCTCGGACTGGGAGCGCTTCCCGGAGATCTTCCGCGCCTACTGGAGCGCCCGGCGCACCGGCATGCGCGTGACCACGTCGGGCGCGTCCCGCAAGGGTGGGCTGGACATCCGCTCCTGGCCGGGGTCCGACGCCGGACCGGGGCGGGAGGGCGCGCCCGATCGCGTCACGCGCTCCGAGGACGCGGATCACGCGGCGCAGACCGGGGACGAAGCCGGCAGCCGCCGGGCCGGCGGCTCACGCATCGAGAGCCTCGCCCACACCGACTTTCGCCACCTGACCGACCCCGCCGAGATCGAGGCCGCCCACGCGCTCGCCGAGCGCCTGGCGCGGCGCATGCGCGCGCGGCTCGCGCGGCGCGAGCGGATCGCCCGGAAAGGCCCGCGGCTCGACCTCCGCCGAACCCTGGCGCGGGCCGTCGAGCGCGGCGGCGAGCCGCTCGATCTCGTGCGCCGGCGCCCGCGCAGGAAGCCCTTGAAGCTCGTCGTCCTGCTCGACGCGTCGGGCTCGATGAGCGTCTATGCCGCGACCTTCGTGCGCTTCATGCACGGCGTCCTCGCCGGCTTCGCGCGCGCCGACGCCTTCGTCTTCCACACGCGGCTGATCCAGGTCTCGCAGGCGCTGCGCGAGCGCGACGCGGTGCGCGCGGCCGAGCGCTTCGCGCTTCTGGCGCAGGGCTTCGGCGGCGGCACGAAGATCGGCGCCGCGCTCGAGACCTTCAACCGGGCCTATGCGTCGCGCACGCTCACCTCCCGCACGGCGGTGATGATCGTGTCGGACGGCTACGACACCGGCGAGCCGGAGGTGCTCTCCCGCGAGATGGCGCGCCTGCGCCGGCGCGCGCGGCGCGTGATCTGGCTCAACCCGATGCTCGGCTGGCGCGACTACGCCCCCGCCGCCCGGGGAATGCAGGCGGCGCTGCCGCACGTCGACCTCTTCGCCCCCGCCCACGATCTCGCGAGCCTCGCGGCTCTCGAGCCGGAGCTCGCCCGCCTGTGAGGGACACGATGACCGATCCCCAGGACGTCCACTCCCTCGTCGCAGCGATGCGGGCGAAGGCGGAGCCCTTCGCCGTCGCGACGGTGGTGCGCACGGTCTCGCTCACCGCGGCCAAGGCCGGGGCCAAGGCGATCATCCGCGCCGACGGCACGATCACCGGCGGCTGGATCGGCGGCGGCTGCGCCCGCGGGGCGGTGCTGCGCACGGCGCGCCAGGTCATCGCAGACGGCGAGGCGCGTCTCGTCTCCGTCCAGCCGGAGGAGCTCCTCGCCGATCTCGGCATCGCGCCCGGCGACGAGCGCGACGGCGTGCGCTTCGCCGCCAACCGCTGCCCCTCCAAGGGAACGATGGACGTCTTCGTCGAGGCGGTGCTGCCGCGCGCCCAGCTCGTGATCTGCGGTGCGACGCCGGTGGCGAAGGCTCTGTGCGACCTCGGCCGGCGGATGGGCTACGAGACCGTGGTCCACGCGCCCGCGGCCGATCTCGACGCCTTCGCCGCGCCCGACCGCGCGGTTCCCGGCTGGGGCATCGCCCCCGAGGCGGCGCAGACGCGCTTCGTCGTGGTGGCGACTCAGGGCGCGGGGGACGCGGCGGCGCTCGGGGCGGCGCTCGCGAGCGACGCGGGCTACGTCGCCTTCGTCGGCTCGCGGCTGAAGGCGGCGGCGCTGCGCGCGGAGCTGACCGGCGCGGGGCTGCCGGAGGCCGCCTTCGAGCGGCTGCACGCCCCGGCGGGGCTCGACATCGGCGCGATTACGCCCGAAGAAATAGCGCTGTCGATCCTCGCCGAGATCACCGTCCTGCGCCGGCGCGGACAGCGCGGGGCGTGAGGACGAATCCCGAGAAGACGGACACGAGGAAGGAAGACGCCATGGACATGACCGACAGCCAGCGGATCGCCGCCCCCCGGGAGACGGTCTGGGCCGCGCTCAACGATCCCGAGGTGCTCAAGCAGTGCATCCCGGGCTGCGAGACGATCGAGAAGACCTCCGACACCGAGATGACGGCGAAGGTCACGCTCAAGATCGGCCCGGTGAAGGCGACCTTCAACGGCAAGGTGACCCTCTCCGACCTCGACCCGCCCAAAGGCTACCTGATCTCCGGCGAGGGCGCCGGCGGCGCGGCCGGCCACGCCAAGGGCTCGGCCAAGGTCGACCTCGAGGCGGTCGAGGGCGAGGACGGCGCGCCGGAGACGATCCTGCACTACGCCGTGAAGGCGCAGGTCGGCGGCAAGATCGCCCAGCTCGGCGGGCGCCTGATCGACGCGACCGCGAAGAAGCTCGCCGGCGAGTTCTTCACCAAGTTCGGCGAGGTCGTCGCCCCGCCCCCGCCCGAAGAGGAGGGCGAGGCGATCTCCGGCACGAGCGGCGAGGACGCGCCGAAGAAGGGCTGGTTCTCGGGCGTGTTCGGCAAGAAGGGCAAGGAGGCGCCCGCCGCGGAGTGACTGCCGCTCCCGCCCCCTCGGGGCGGGGACGATCCGCGTCGGCGGATCAGGGGCGGGGTCCCCTGGTGGCACGTGCGTGATCTCGGCTGTCGCCGAAGCGCGCCTTCGGCGCACCCCCTCCGTCTCGTCGGCCGCGGCGCCGATCCACCTCCCCCGACGGCCCCCGACGGGGGAGGAGCGGTTTCGGCTTCCCCGCGACCGACGGACCGGCTACCTGTCCGGCCACACGACCGGAGCCTCGCACATGACCACCCCCACCCTCCTGCTCCTGAACGGCCGCGTCTTCGCCGGGCGGGCGGAGGGTGTGCACGAGGCGGTGGCGATCGCGGGGAATCGGATCGCGGCGGTCGGCACGACCCGCGAGATCGCCGCGCACGCGGGCGCCGGCACCCGCACGATCGATCTCGGCGGGCGGCTCGCGACGCCGGGGCTGATCGACGCCCACATGCACCTGCTGCCGCTCGGCCTGACCATGGTCGAGCTCGACCTCACGCCGCAGGCGGCGCCCACCCTCGACGTGCTCCTCGCCCGGGTGGCGGAGCGCGCCGCCGCCCTGCCGACGGGGGCGTGGCTGCTGGCGCGGGGCTGGGACCAGGCCCGCCTCGACGTCGGCCGCGCACCGACCCGCGACGAGCTCGACCGGGCCGCGCCCGCCAACCCCGCCTACGTCGTGCGCGCCTGTGGCCACGTCGCGATCTGCAACTCGGCGGCGCTCGCCCTCGCCGGCCTCGACGAGGCGAGCGTCGCGCCGCAGGGCGGGTTCATCGAGCGGGATACGGCCGGCCGGCTCACCGGCCTCCTCGCCGAGACCGCGCGAGACCCCGTGCGCGCGGCGATGCCCGATCCGTCGCAGGCCGAGCTGGTCGACGCCGTCGAGCGCGCCGGGCACGCCTGCCTGGCGCACGGCATCGTCGGGGTGATGGATGCGGCGGTGGGCATGCGCGCGGGGATGGCGGAGCTTTCCGCCTACGACGCGGCGCACGAAGCGGGCCGGCTGCCGGTGCGCGTCTCGCAATGCCTGCTCGGCGGCCCGGGCGGCATCGCCGAGGCGGCTTGGGAGGCCGGGTTCCGGCCCGGCCGCGGCGATGCGCGCCTGATGGCGAAGCAGGTGAAGATCTTCACCGACGGCAGCGCCGGCGGCCGCACCGCCGCGATGAGCGCGCCCTATCGCGGCATTCCGGAGACCCGCGGGCTCCTGTCGCTGACGGACGACGAGATGCGCGACCTCACCCGCCGGTACCACGAGCAGGGCTGGCAGCTCGCCGTCCACGCCATCGGCGACGCCGCGATCGAGCAGACGCTCGACGCCATCGAGGCCGCGCTGGCGGAAGCGCCCGATCCGGACCGGCGCCATCGCATCGAGCATTGCGGCTTCGCCCGCCCCGACCAGACGGCGCGAATGGTGCGGCTCGGGATCGAGCCGGTGCCGCAGCCCGTCTTCCTGCACGATTTCGGCGACCTCTACGTCGACGTCCTCGGCGAGGAGCGCGCGCTCGCATCCTACCCGACCCGCACCTGGATCGAGGCGGGCCTCCACCCCGCAGCCTCCTCGGACGCGCCGGTCTGTGCGCTCGACCCGCGGCTCTCGCTCGACGCGATGATCACGCGCCGCACCCGCACGGGACGGGTGATGGATGCGCGCGAGCGCGTCTCGCCCGAGACGGCGCTCGCCGCCTTCACCGAGCTCGGCGCCTGGGTCGAGAAGGCGGAGACGACACGTGGGCGGCTCGCGCCGGGCATGCTCGCCGACGTCGCCGTGTTCACGCACGACTTCCTCGCCGAGCCCGAGGCCGTGCGCGAGACGCGCTGCGTCCTGACGATCGTCGACGGTGCGATCGTCCACGGGGACGGGTGAGGGAGACCGTGCGCGAGGCGATCCAGATCGACGATCCCGACGACCCGCGCATCGTCGATTATCGCGCGATCCGCGAGAAGGACCTCGTCGGGCGTGCCGGCAGGTTCGTGATCGAAGGGGAGGTGGCGCTGCGCATCGCGGCGGGGCGCGGGCGCTTCCCCCTCGCCTCGGTGCTCCTGTCGGAGAAGCGCGCGGCGCTCGCAGAGACGATCCCCGCGGGCGTGCCGATCCACGTCGCGCCCCAGCCGCTGCTGGAGGCGATCGCCGGCTTCCCGATCCACCGCGGCGTGCTGGCCATCGGCCTGCGGGGGGAGGCGCCAGACGCGGGCGCCCTGCTCGCCGGCCTGCCGCCGCGCGCGCTCGTCGTGGCGCTGATCGGGCTCACGAACCACGACAACGTCGGCGGCATCTTCCGCAACGCCGCCGCCTTCGGCGCCGACGCGGTGATCCTCGACGGCGAGACCTGCGACCCGCTCTACAGGAAGGCGATCCGCGTCTCCGCGGGCGGGGCGCTGCTCGTGCCCTTCGCCCGTGCCGGCGGGCCGTCGGAGACCGTCTCGATGCTCGAGGACGCCGGATTCACGCCGCTCGCGCTGTCGCCGCGCGGGAAGGAGACGCTCGCGGTCCTCGCCCGCCCGGAGCGCACGGCGCTCGTGCTCGGCACGGAGGGCCCGGGCCTCCCCGACGCCATCCTTGCCCGCGCGCGCACGGTGCGCATCCCCATGCGCGGAGGCTTCGACAGCCTCAACGTGGCGGTGACGAGCGGAATCGCGCTCGCTGCGCTGGCGGATGCGGAGGAGGGCCCGGGCGACGGGCGTGCTCCCTGACGGGAAACAGAGAAATTTGACTCAGAGGGCCGGTATTTCGACTCACGACTCCTAGAAATTGGACTCTGCATTCAGGGCTCGGCTGCTGTTGCAGCGCGCGTCGATTGCATTTTTCCACCAGGTAAGGTCGATGCGATGCTGCCCTTCAGCCGTTCTTCCGTCAAGGGCGGAAGGATTGATACCGAATCCTTGAACGACTGAAGCCGGGCTGCCATATCGGCAACCCGGCTTCAGTCATTCTAGAGCATCCGCCGATCAGCTTGCATCGTACCCTGCGCCCTTGAAGTAGTTTGAGCACTCTTCCGGTGAGAAGAGGTCGACGGCACGGCCGATGGCGGCCCAGAGGCCGTCGACGCTGCGTTCGGCGGCCTTTCGGAGGAACGCCTTCAGCTTGGCGAAGGCGTTCTCGATCGGATTGAAGTCGGGGCTGTAGGGCGGGAGGTAGAGCAGGGTCGCGCCGGTGGCTTCGATCAGCTCGCGGACCCGCGGCCCCTTGTGGCTCAAGAGATTGTCCATGACGACGACGGCGCATTCCATGTTCGACGCGCAGCTCTACCGGCAGAAGGAGGAAATCGAGGCCTGGCGGGTGAAAGGGCCGATCGTACGCTTCGAGGCCTGGCTGCGCGAGATCGGCGTCCTGCACGAGACCGACCGCACCCGCATCGATGAGGCGATCGAGGCGGAGATCGACGGGCCCGCGCCGAGGCCGAAGGCGGGACCTTGGAGCCCGTCTCGGAGCTCGCGCGCTTCGTCACCGCCGACGAGCGCCCCACGCCGCCGCCTCCGCCCACGCACGAGCAGGCGACGCCCGTCGAGACCACCTATCGCGAGGCGGTCAAGCAGGGCATCCGCGACGCGCTCGCACGCGACCCGCGGGTCTTCCTGATGGGCTGGGTGCTGACATGGAGGCCGGGACCCTCGTCGAATGGCTGGTCGAGCCCGGCGCGGCTGTCTCCCGCGGGGACGTCGTCGCCGTGGTCGAGACGCAGAAGGGCGCGATCGAGATCGAGATCTTCGAGCCGGGCGTGTTGGCGCGCCATCTCGTCGGGGTCGGCGCGACCGTGCCCGTCGGCACGGCGCTCGCCGAGATCCGCGCTCCGGGCGAGGCTGCGGTGGAGGCGAAAACGGTTACGGAAGAGCGGGCCGACGAGCTGGGCGCGACGATTGCGCCGGCGCGGACGCCGGGACACCCGCCGGACCGGCCGCCGCCTCAGGCGCCTCCGACAGCTTCAGGATCTGTCGCGGGCCGTCCGCGCGCATCCCCGGCCGCACGGCGTCTCGCCGAGGCGCAGGGCATCGACCTCGCGGGCCTGACCGGCTCCGGGCCCGACGGCGCGATGACGCTTGCCGTAGTCGAGGCGGTCGTCGCCGCTCGTGCGGCGCTCGTCCCGCGGCATTCGGTGGGTCTCGATGTCGGCGAAATGCGCAAGGCGATCGCCAGCGCCATGGCCCGCGCAAAGCGTGAGATCCCGCACTACTACCTCGCTCACGAGGTCGACGTCGGCGCAGCGCGCGACTGGGTCGCGTTCCGGAACGCGAACCTCCCGCCCGGGGAGCGCTTCCTCCTCGGTCTCATCGTGGTGCGAGCGGTTGCCCGCGCGGTGCGGCGGTACCCCGAGTTCATTGGCTTCTTCGAGGCGGGCGGCTTTCGTCCGGCGCAGGCCGTGCATGTCGGAGTAGCGGTCTCGATCCGCGGCGGAGGGCTCATTGCCCCGGCCCTGCACGATGCCGATGTGCGACCGCTCGGCGAGTTGATGGCGGCCTTCCGCGATCTCGTCACGCGGGCGCGAGCGGCTCGCCTGCGTTCCTCCGAGATGACCGACGCGACGATCACGCTCTCGAGCCTGGGCGAGCGCGGCGTAGATGCACCGACCGGCGTGATCTACCCGCCTCAGGTCGCGCTCGTCGGCGTCGGGACTCCGCGCGAGCGCCCCTCCGTCGTCGACGGCGCCGTGGTCCCCCGACCGCTCGCGACGATCACCCTCTCTGCCGACCACCGTGCCGGGGACGGCCATCGGGGCGCATTGTTTCTCGCGGAGGTCGCCCGTCTGCTGCAGGAGGCCGATAACCTATGACGACGCCCGATCCTCGTACAGTCTTCGAGGAGGAGCTCCTCCGGATCGCCCCCGATGCCGACCTCGCCGGCGTCGACCCCGACCACGATCTGCGGGAGGCGATAGACATCGATTCAATGGATCTCCTGAACCTCGTCGCGGCGCTCCACGAGCGGCTTCATATCGACATTCCCGAGACGGACACGGCACGCCTCACGACGCTTGCAGGAGCCAATGCGTATCTGCATGCGCGGCTTGCCGAACGAGGAGCCCACGATGAATCGGCCTGACGAGCCCGTTCGGCTGGCGCGTGGCGAAAACGGTGCTTGGTTGTTGATGAAGATGAAGGGCCAGCTGAAGGGGGATTATGCGCCGGACCGTCTCAGACCGGCGTCGGCCACTTCCGAACATCAGACTCGTTCGACCGAAGCTCGCCCGTGCAAACGTGTGAAGGTCACGTTCGAACGGTACGGGCAGCTCGGTGCCTTGCACGCTGCGAAAGCGGTCGCTCGCGAGGTCGGATCGCCTCCGCCATGAGCTGGGCGTGGGCGCAGGCACAGGAGCGCGCGCCCACGAGGGGAGAACTGATCAGAGGCCGTAGGCGCTCGCTTCGAGGCGATCGTAGATCTCCGAGCGCGCCAGGGCGGCGAGCGCCTCGACATCGCTGCGGTCGACGTCTGCGAGGAGGACGTCCCATTTGTCGATCGTCGCCTTGAAGTCGGCGATAATCGCTTCCGGATCCTCGACGCCGCGCTCCTGCGCAATCGACACCAGGGCCGCCTCGTCCTGCGCCACGAACTCGGCGAAGGCCTGCTCGAGCGCCGCATCGGGCTCGTAGACGGTCATGCCCGCTGCCTTCGCCGCGGAGACGGCCGCCTCGACATCGGCGTCGAACGCGACGCGGTGCTGGGCGAGGTAATAGGCCATCTCGTCGAAGAGGACGCGCCGCTCCTCATCGGAGAGGCCTTGCCAGAAGCTCGGGTTGTAACCCCACAGGAAGCCGGCATAGTAATTGCCGATCTCCAGCATGTTCATCGAGGTGACGACGTCCTTCAGGCTGAAGCTGTCGAGGGCGTCGGCGGCCGCGACGGCGCAGTCCAGCGAGCCGGTGTCGAGCCCGGTATACATCTCGCTCGAGGGGATCGAGACGGGCACGGCGCCCACATGCTCGGCGAAGCGCGACCAGGCGCCCCCCGCCATGCGCAGGCGCTTGCCCTGCAGATCGGCGAGCGTCTCGACCTTCGTGTTGCACATCATGAAGTACTGGGACGTGGAATAGCCGCCGCCGAAGACGACGCCGTTCTCCTCCCATTCGGCCTGGATGCGCGGGTCGGTGAGGCCGAACTCGGTCGAGGCGAAGGCCATGACCATCGGATCGGTGTTGTAGAAGGCCATGTCGCCGACGAGGTTCGCGATGGGCAGCTCGGCCGGCGTGTAGGTGCCTGCGTGGTAGGTCACCTGGGCGATGCCGTCGCGCACGCCCTGGAGCGAGGAGGCCGGCGGCAGAAGCGAGCCGCCGCTGAAGACGCGCAGGTCGACGGAGCCGTCGGTGCGCTCGCGCACGCGGTCGGCGAACTCGACATAGGGGCCGCGCACCATCGAATGGCGCTCGGCGAAGAAGTGGTTGGCGTTGGCCTGGGCGAGCGCCGTCGTGCTCGTGGCGCAGGCGAGGGCGGCGGCGACGAGCGCCGCGCAATGCGTTCTGTTCATGGCGATTTTCCTCCTGTGGGGCGGTTCTTCTCGGGCCCGGTCTCACCCGCGCATCGCCTCACCCGCGCATCAAGGCGGGCAGGGCGAGGGTGAGGCCGGGCACGAGGATGAGGAGCACGAGCGTCACGAGGTCCATTGCGAGGAACCAGGTCGTCCCGCGCAGGATCTCGCCGAGGCGGACCTTTCCGGAGAGCGCCGAGTGCATGACGTAGAGGTTGAGCCCGACGGGCGGCGTCACGAGGCCGATCTCGAGCAGCTTGATGACGATGATGCCGAACCAGATCAGGTCGACGTTCGCAGCCTCCAGCACGGGCAGCAGCACGGGCAGCGTGAGCAGCATCAGGCCGATCGAGTCGATCACCATCCCGAGCACGATGAACAGCACGGCGATCATGGCGATGACGACGAGCGGCTCCGTCGAGATCGAGAGCATCGCGTCGGCGAGCTGATCGGGAACGCCCGACAGGCCCATGAAGCGCGTGAACATGATCGCGCCGATCGAGAGGAAGAAGATCGAGGCCGTCGCCACCACCGTCTGCCGCACGGCCGCGGAGAGCGCGGCGCGGGTCAGCTGCCCGCGCAGCGCCGCGATGGTGCAGGCGAGGAAGGCGCCGACCGCGCCCGCTTCCGTCGGCGTGAAGTAGCCGCCGAAGATGCCCCCCAGGACGCCCACGATGAGCAGCGGGAACGGCCAGACGGCGAGGATGAGCCGGCCGAGCTCGCCGGGGGCGACGCGATCCGCGCGGTCGGCCGGCGCGAGGCTCGGGTCGAGCACGGCGCGAACCGTGATCATCGCAATGTAGATGAGGGCGGACAGGATGCCCGGCACGATCCCCGCGATGAAGAGCTGACCGATCGACTGCTCCGTGAAGATGCCGTAGAGCACCATCAGGATCGAGGGCGGGATCAGCGATCCGAGCGTGCCCGAGGCGGTGACGACGCCGGTCGCGAGCGACGGACGGTAGCCGGCACGCAGCATCTCCGGCACGGCGATGCGTGACATCGCCGCCGTCGTCGCGATGCTCGACCCCGAGGCCGCCGCGAAGAGCCCGCAGGCGGCGACGCTCGCGGAGGCGAGCCCGCCGGGGACCCGCCGCAGCAGCAGTCGCATCAGGTCGAAGGCGCCGGCGGTGAGCCCCGTGTTGGCCGCGACGAAGCCCATCAGCAGGAACATCGGGATCGCGGTGAGCGACCAGTCGCCGATGAAGGTGAAGGGCAGCGCGCTCACGATGCCGAGCGCTGCCACGTGGTTCGTCATCACCGTGATGCCCACGATCGACACGAGCGCGAGGGCTGCGCCGATGGGGACGCGGATGGCGAGGAGGGCGAAGAGCGCGGCGATGCCGACCCAGCCCACGGCGAGCGCGCTCATCACGCGACGTCCTTCGGCGCATGCGCGTCCACGATCTCGTCGCCGCGCACGAGCAGCACGATCCGCAGGAGCGTCGCGAGGGTGGCCAGGCCGAAGCCGACGGGCAGCATCAGCCGCGCAGGCCAGACCACGACCTCGCGGGCGCCCATCACCACCTCGCCGACGCGAAAGGCGCGCATGGCGTCGAGGCCGGTGCGGTAGGTCATGACCGACAGGACGCTCGCCGTCACGAGGCAGGCGAGCGCGAGGGCGACCTTGCGAAGCGCGATGGGAAGGCGGTTGAAGACGAGATCGACGCTGATCTGCTCGTCGTTGCGCTCGACGAAGGCGAGCGGCAGCATGACGATCGCGACCATGTAATAGTAGGACGAGATCTCGATCGTGCCCTGGATCGGCTGGCCGAGGAGGTTCTTCAGCACGACGTCGAGGGTGACGTGCAGCATCATCAGGACGAGCGCCGCACCGCCGATGAGCGTCAGCGCGCGGAGCAGGCCGTCGAATGCGCGTCGCGTGAGGCTCGCCACTCCCGATCTCCCTCGTCTCGTCCCGCAAAAAGGCCGCTCGCGCCGGCTCTTCTTCGGGCTTGAGGATTTCCTCGATCGGTTCGCGGCACAAATATCCTTTGTTGATCGACTGATCACGATCGGCTATCAGCCTGCCTCCCGAGCGAGGAGCGGTGGATGAGGGCGTCGCGGATCGGCATCAGGCATCTGAGGACCTGCGTCGCCGTGGCGGATGCGGGGAGCTTCCGGCGCGCGTCGGAGGCCCTCGCCGTCGTCCAGCCTGCGATCACCAAGACGGTGAAGGACACCGAGGAGGATCTCGGCTTCGCCATCTTCGAGCGCACGACCCGCTCCGTCGTGGTGACCGAAGCCGGCGCGAGCTTCCTCGCCGACGCGCGCACGGCGGTCGCTCTCTTCGAGCGGACGGTGCGCGCCGCGCGTCGCAACGAGAGCGGAACGCGCGGGCACGTCATCGTCGGCTATTCGGCGCTCGCGACCTCGAGCGCGCTGACGCGTGCGCTCGAGCGCTTCCAGCGCGCCTGCCCCGACGTGCAGGTGGAGATGCACGTGCTCTCCACCGACACGATGACGCGCCGACTCGCCGATGGCACGATCGATGTCGGCTTCCTGCTCGACCATGCCTCCGTGGCGCGGGGAGACCTGACGATCGAGCCGCTCTGGCACGATCCGCTCGCCCTCGTCGCGCCGCGGGCGGCGCTGCCCGAGTCGGTGCGCGTCGACGAGCTCGCGGACCAAGCCTTCGTGATGGGGCTGCGGGAGAATTGGCGGAGCTACCGGCTCCTCCTCGACGAGGCGCTCGCGCCGCACGGCCTGCGGCCACGGGTCGTCGACGAGGTCTGGGACGTCCAGGTGATGTTCCAGCGCGTCGCGGACGGCAAGGGCGTGACGATCTATCCCGCCTCGATCGCCGAGAGCCTGCCGGCGCAGCTCTCGACGATCCCGATTCGCGATCTCGAGGCGCGCGCGACGATCGGCATGGCCTATCACGAGGCGGCCGACACGGGGCTGCTGCGCCGGTTCCGGAGCTATTTCACCGAGGGGCGCTGATCAAAGATCGCGATCGATCGATCTCTTCTTTCGATTGGAAATGCGGCGGCGAATGGTCGGACAAACCCGAGGAACGCTCGCCGCACGGGGGAGCGACCTGCCGGGAAGCGCTCTCTTGACCGCCGAAACCGATCCGTTTCTTCTCGAGGGGGAGGGCACCGCGATCCTCCTGATCCACGGGTTCACGGGGACGCCGCAGGGCGTGCGGCCCGTGGGCGAGCGTCTGCATCACCTGACCGGCGCGACCGTCCATGCGCCTCTGCTGGCCGGGCACGGCGGGGTGCCCGAGGATCTGCGCAGCTGCAGCTACCGGGACTGGGTCGCTTCCGCGGAAGGAGCGCTCGAGGGGCTTGCGGCGCGCCATGGGCCGGTGCTGGTCGTCGGCCTGTCGATGGGCGGCACGATCGCTCTCAACCTGTGCGCGCGACGTGGCGATCTCGTTCTCGGGGTGGCGGCGATCAACGCCTCCACGGGCGTCTACAAGCCCACCGTCGCGGCTCAGCTCCTCGACGCCGACCCGAGCGGCGACGTGCCGGGGATCGGCTCGGACATCAAGCGCGCGGGCGTGCGGGAGATCGCCTATGCGCGCATCCCCGTCCCGGCCTTGCAGAACCGCTACGTTCTGGCCTGTGCCACCGGCCACATGCTCCCGCTGATCACGCGCCCGGTCCTCGTGCTGCAATCGCGGGAGGATCACGTGGTCTCGCCCGAGAACGCGCTGCGGATCGTCGGCAGCGTGGCGGCGTCGCGCGTGCGCCTCGCTTGGCTCGAGAATTCCTACCATGTCGCCACGCTCGACCACGATCGCGACCGCGTCGCCGACGAGATCGCGGCCTTTCGGCACGAGTGCCTGGCTGCCTCGGAAACGGGGGCGCTCGTCGGCTGAGCCGGCGCGGCGCGCGTGCGAACGCGCGAAGTAAGCGCTTGCAACGCGCGGCTCCCTCGCCGATGCTACGCCCCGCCGGCCCGCTCGGGAGGCCGCGGCGACGACATGCGATGAGCCGACCAACCTTCACAGGCAGCTTCACCCAGCAGGAACCGATCCCCGACGAGGCGATCGAGGCCGCGGTGGCGGTGCTGCGGAGCGGGCGCCTCCACCGCTACAACACGCGTCCCGGCGAGGCCGGGGAGGCTGCCGCGCTGGAGCGGGACTACGCCGCCTGGCAAGGCGCGCGCTTCTGCCTCGCCCTCGCGTCCGGCGGGCAGGCGATGCAGATCGCGCTCCGCGCAGCCGGCGTGCGCCCCGGCGAGCGCGTCCTGACCAACGCCTTCACCCTCGCCCCCGTCCCCGGCGCGATCGCCGGGATCGGCGCCGAGCCGGTCCTCGTCGAGATCACCGAGGACCTCGTGATCAATCTCGACGATCTCGCGGCGAAGGCGCACGCGAGCGGCGCGCGCTGGCTGCTGCTGTCGCACATGCGCGGGCACCTGTGCGACATGGACCGCCTCGTGGCGCTCGCCGCCGAGCTCGGCATCGGTATCATCGAGGATTGTGCGCACACGATGGGCGCGCGCTGGAACGGCCGCAAGTCCGGCACTTTCGGCCTCGCCGGCTGCTTCTCGACGCAGACCTACAAGCATCTCAACGCAGGGGAGGGCGGCCTGCTCACGAGCGACGACGCCGCCTTCATGGCGCGCGCGACGATGCTCTCGGGCAGCTACATGCTCTACGATCGCCACGGCGCGGGCCCCCCGCCCGAGGCCTACGCAGACATCCGGCTCGACACGCCGAACATGTCGGCGCGCATGGACAACCTGCGTGCGGCGATCCTGCGTCCCCAGCTTGCCCGGATCGACGACGCGATCGCCCGCTGGAACGCCCGTCACGACCGTGTCGCGACGCATCTCGCCGACGCTCCGCACATACGCCTGCCGGTGCGCCCGCCGCAGGAGGCGTATGTCGGCTCCTCGATCCAGTTTCTCGTGCCCGGTATCGGCGCGGATGCGGCACGCGCCGTCCTCGCGCGGTGCGCGGCGCAGGGGGTCGAGCTCAAATGGTTCGGCGCGCCCGAGCCTGTCGGCTTCACCTCGGCGCATCGCAGCTGGCGATACGTGCCCGCGCAGACGCTGCCGCGGACGGACCGCATCCTGTCGGGCCTCTTCGACATGCGGCTGCCGCTGACCTTCTCGCTCGAGGATTGCGACCTCATCGCCGGCCACATCCGCGATGCCGTCGCCGCTCTCGCGGCCTAGGCGGCGGCACCCGGGCCGGGCGAGCCCTGGTCGGCGGGCCTGCGCCAGCTGCTGCGACGCACGACGAGGCGCGTCTCGAGCCGGATCGGCGAGACGGGGCGCTCCTCCTTGATCGCTGCGATGAGCTCCGCCGCAGCGCGACGGCCCATCTCCTCGGCGGGAATGCGGACCGTGGTGAGCGGCGGGTCCATCTCCGCCGAGATCGGGAGATCGTCGACGCCGGTGATGGCGACGTCGTCGGGCACGGCCAAGCCGGCATTGCGCGCCGCCGCCAGGGCGCCGAGCGCGATGACGTCGTTGCCGCACACGATGGCGTCCGGGGCTTCGTCGAGGAGGGCGCGCGCGGCCTCCTTGGCGCGCCGGATCGAGTAGCGGGTCTGCGCGATCGCGACCGGCGCGAGCCCGTGATCGGCGAGGCGCGCCACGGTCCCGTCGAGGCGCGCGCGGGCGCGGTCGTTGCCCGCGAGCACGCCGGCGAGGATCGCGACGCGGCGCCGGCCGCTGGCGACGAGGTGATCGACCACGGGCGCCATCGCGGCGGCGTTGTCGAAGCCGACATTGGCGAGCCGCGCGCCCTCGTCGTAGGCCCAGGCGCAGGCGCAACGCAGGCCCGACGCGTCCAGCATCGCGAGGCTCTCCGCTCCGCGATCGTTGCCCACGAGCAGCAGCCCGTCGACGCCGCGCTCGACCATCTGCCGGATGAGAAAGCCCTCCTGAACGGGATCGTAGTTCGAGACGGCGATGAAGAGCGCGTGGCCGCGGCGGCGCGCCTCGTCCTCGAAGGCGTTCACGCCAGCGGCGAAGATCGCGTTCGTCAGCGTGGGTATGATGGCGCCCAGCGTGCGCGAGCGGCGCGTCGCGAGCGAGCGCGCCGCCTCGTGGGGCATGTAGGCCAGCTCCCGGATCGCGGCCTCGACCTTCTCCCGCGACGAGGGGCTGACGAGGGGCGATCCGTTCAGCACGCGGCTGACGGTGGCCGTCGAGACGCCGGCACGGCGCGCGACGTCGATCTGCGTCGCTCCGCCGAGGCGCGGAGGCTCTGCGGTTTTTGGGTTGCTCTCGGTCATTGTATGCGTATACACTCGAATGAAAGCGCAAACAAAGGCGCAGACTGAAGCATCGGACCACGGGAGGGGACGATGACGCAGACCGTCGTGGGGCCCGCCCCCGCGAAACGCGTGTCATGGAAGCCGAGGATGAGGCGATCCGTCGTCACGGGCATCGCCACGATCGGCGCGCTGCTCGTCGCGTGGTGGCTCGCGACCAGCGTGCTCGGGCTCGTGAGCCCTGCGCGCTTTCCCTCTCCGGAGGCCTTCCTCGCCGCCCTCGACCGGATCTGGACGCAGGGATATGCCGGCGGCACGCTGATCGAGCACGTGGTGCAGAGCGTGCGCCTCGTGTTCATCGGCTTCCTCACCGCGGTCGTCATCGGCGTGCCGCTCGGCTTCGCGATGGGGTACGACCGGCGCATCGAGGCGTTCGTCAATCCCGTCTTCCTCGTCCTGCGGCCGATCCCGCCGCTCGCCTGGATCCCGCTCGCCATCGTGTGGTTCAGCCTCGGTGACGCCTCGAAGGTGTTCGTCATCTTCGTATCCGCCTTCGTGCCGTCCGTCATCAACACCTATACCGGCGTGCGCAACGTTCGTAAGCACCTCGTGGAGGCGGCTCTCGTCCACGGGGCGACCCGCGGGCGCGTGATCCGCGAGGTCTACTTCCCCGACGCGTCGCCGATGATCTTCACGGGCCTGCGCCTCTCCCTGCAGGCGAGCTGGACGACGCTCGTCGCAGCCGAGCTCGTCGGCGCGTTCCTGGGCCTCGGGCGCGCGCTGCAGACGGCCTATCGCGACGTGAACACGCCGATGATCCTTGTGGCCATGGTGGCGATCGCGATCGCCGGTGCGGCGACGACGATCCTCCTCTCGAAGCTCGAGAAGCGGCTCATCCGCTGGAGGGCGGAGCCATGACGCGCGCCGTTCCGCTCTGGGCCTATTCCGCCTCCAGCCTCGTCCTGTTCTTCGGCGTGTGGCACGGCGTGACGGTGCTCGGCCTCGTCTCGCCCTTCGTGCTGCCCTCGCCGGTGACGGTGGCGGAGCGGGCGATC
Organism: Salinarimonas sp. NSM; assembly: GCF_052380005.1. Classification (NCBI taxonomy): domain Bacteria; kingdom Pseudomonadati; phylum Pseudomonadota; class Alphaproteobacteria; order Hyphomicrobiales; family Salinarimonadaceae; genus Salinarimonas; species Salinarimonas sp. NSM. The sequence continues at coordinate 36,990 of NZ_JBQTCJ010000022.1, read as the reverse complement.
GCGATGATGCAGCGCCCGTTCGCCGGAGCGCTCCTGTGGGAGCACGCCTTCTCGTCCTTCCTGCGCTTCCTCGGCGGCTTCGGCCTCGCCGCCGTGATCGGCGTGCCGCTCGGCCTGATGATGGGCCGCTTCCGGCTCCTCGACGAGATGGTGACGCCGGTCTTCGAGGCCTATCGCTACGTCGCCCCGCTCGCCTGGGTGCCGTTCGCGGCGCTCTGGTTCGGGACCGGGGTCGGCGGCGCGATCATGGTGATCTTCACCGGCGCCTTCGCGCCCTGCCTGATCAACGCCTATCGCGGCGCGCGCCTCGTCGACAAGCACCTGATCGAGGCCGCGCAGACGCACGGCGCCTCGGAGCTCAGGATCGCGACCGAGGTCCTGCTGCCCGGCGCGCTGCCCTCGATCGTCGCGGGCTTGCGGGTCTCCGCGGGCCTCGGCTGGCAGTCCCTGATCGGCGCGGAGCTGATCGTGGTCAGCTCGGGCATCGGCTACGTGATGATCCAGGGCCAGTCGAACCTCAGCCCCCAGACCGTGATCACCGCGATGTTCGTCATCGGCCTCATCGGTCTCCTGATCGACGTCGGCCTGCGCGGCGTCGAGACAGCCGTGCGCCGGAAGTGGGAAGGACAATGAGCGAGATCGTCATCGACAAGGTGTCCAAGATCTTCGGCGAAGGCTCGGCCAAGCCCTTCGTCGCGATCGAGGGCGTCGAGCTGCGCGTCGCCGACCGGGAATTCATCTCCGTCGTCGGTCCCTCGGGCTGCGGAAAGACCACCCTGATGCGGATGGTCGCCGGGCTCGAGTCGGTCAGCCGCGGCGAGATCCGCGTGGCCGGCAAGCCGGTCACCGGCCCTGGTCCCGACCGCGCCGTGGTCTTCCAGCAATTCGCGCTCTTCCCGTGGAAGACGGTGCGGGAGAACATCGTCTTCGGCATGCGCTCGCGCGGGGCCACGAAGCACGAGCGCGACGAGGCGGTCGCCTACTACCTGCATCTGATGAAGATGGAGGGCACCGCCGACAAGTATCCCCATCAGCTCTCGGGCGGCATGCAGCAGCGCGTGGCCATCGCCCGCAGCTACGCCACCGATCCGGGCGTCCTGCTCATGGACGAGCCCTTCGGTGCGCTCGACGCCCAGACCCGGACCATCATGCAGGAGGAGCTGGTGCGCGTGTCCAAGGGCAATCCGCGCACCGTCATGTTCATCACCCACTCGGTCGAGGAGGCGGTCTACCTCGCCGACCGCGTGGTGGTGATGGGCCGCAATCCCGGCCACATCCGCGAGGTGATCGACGTCGCCTCGACCCGGCAGGCCGAGAGGTGGTCCGAAGAGCCCATCGACGACGTGATGGAGAAGCCGAGCTTCACGCACCTGCGTGGCCAGGTCTGGCGTCTCCTGCGCGAGCAGATGGGCGCCGACGTCTGACGAAGACAAGAGGGGAAACGTTCCGATGACCTTCAAGCGAAGCCATGCGCTCATCGTCGCGGCCGCGCTCGCGCTGCCCGGCGCCGCCGCCGCGCAGGACGGCACGACCGAGATCAAGGTCTCCTATCAGCCGGCGCTGTATTGGGCGTTGCCCTACTACATCGCCGACCAGATGGGCTGGTGGGAGGAGGTCGGCCTTGTGCCCTCCTACTCGACCTTCCCCTCAGGCGCGCCCCAGGTCGCGGCCGCTGCCGCGGGCGACTGGGACGTCGGCGGCACGGGCTCGGCGCCCGCGGTGCTCGGCGCCGCGCGCTTCGACATCGTGACGATCGGCATCACCAACAATGAAAGCGCGACCAACGCCATGATGGTGCGCGGCGACGAGGCGGAGGCCATCCGCGCCGATCCCGCCGGCCAACTCCGCGGGCAGCGCCTTCTCGTCACCACCAACTCGACCGGCGAATACGCCGCAGCCGCCTGCATCGAGAGCTTCGGGCTGAGCTATCCCGAGGATGTCGACGTCGTGAACTTGAACCAGGGCGAGATCATCAGCGCCTTCGCCAGCGGCACCGGCAAGATGGCGGGCCTGTGGGCGCCCAACATCTACACGCTGCAGGACCGCGCCGGCGCCGAGCTGCTCTGCTCTGGCCAGGATGCCGGCGCCATCGTGCCCGGCGCGCTGATCGCGCGGCGCGACTACGCCGAGGCGAACCCGGAGCTCGTGGCGCGCTACCTCGCGGTCTTCCTGCGCGGCGTCGACTACATCCGCGACAACAACGACGAAGCGGTCTCGATGATGGCGGACTTCTATGCGCTCACCGGCGTGGAGCTGCCGGAGGAGTTCCTGCGCCAGGAGATCGCCCTGCGGCCCATGTTCACCCTCGACGAGCAGCTGGAGATCATGGAGGGCGACAACCCCACCGCGGTCCAGTGGTTCGACGGGCTCGGCGGCTACATGACCTCGACCGGCACGCTCGAGAGCGAGCTCGACGCCTCTACCTTCGTCGATCCCAGCTACATGCGGCTCGTCGCCGACACCCCCGAGCTCGCGGCCTTCGCCCGCGGCGAGTGATCTCACCAATCGAGTGGAGACGAGGATGGAATACCTGAAGACGGCGCGGAAGACGGCAGCGACGGACGAGCGGAACGTCCGCGACACGGTGCAATCCATCCTCGACGCGATCGAGGCGGGCGGCGACGACGTCGCCCGCCGCTATGCCCGCGAGCTCGACGGCTACGACGGGGAGATCGTCGTCTCGGACGTGGACCGGGCGGCGGCCGCGGCCAAGGTCGACCAGAAGCTCAAGGACGACATCCGCTTCGCCCGCGACAACGTCCGGCGCTTCGCCGAGCGCCAGCGCGAGAGCCTCCAGGACGTGGAATACGAGGTCGTTCCGGGCCTCGTCGCCGGCCAGAAGCAGATCCCCGTCTCGGCGGTGGGCTGCTACGCGCCGGGCGGGCGCTACGCCCACGTGGCGAGCGCCATCATGACGGTGACGACCGCCAAGGTCGCCGGGGTCGGCCACATCACGGCCTGCTCGCCGCCCAAGCCGGGCGTGGGCATGAACCCGGCCGTGCTCTACGCGCTCGACGTCTGCGGCGCCGACCGCATCCTCAACCTGGGCGGCGTGCAGGGCATCGCCGCGATGGCGTTCGGCCTCTTCGGCGCGCAGCCCGCCCGCGTCCTCGCGGGACCCGGGAACCAGTTCGTGGCGGAAGCCAAGCGCATCCTGTTCGGCCGCGTGGGCATCGACATGTTCGCCGGCCCCACCGAGAGCATGGTGATCGCCGACGCCTCCGCCGACCCCTTCATCGTCGCCTGGGACCTCGTCGGCCAGGCGGAGCACGGCTACAATTCCCCCGTCTGGCTGATCGCGACGGACCGCGCCATCGCCGAGGAGGTGGCTCGCCTCGTGCCGCGATGCATCGCCGAGCTTCCCGATCTCAACCGGGAGAACGCCACGCGCGCCTGGGACGAGTACGGCGAGATCATCCTGGCGGACAGCCGCGAGGAGGCGGTTCGCATCAGCGATGGCTACGCCTCCGAGCACCTGCAGGTGCAGGCGGTCGACCTTGATTGGTGGCTCGACAACCTGACGAATTACGGCTCGCTCTTCCTCGGCGAGGAGACCACCGTCGCCTATGGAGACAAGTGCTCCGGCCCCAACCACGTGCTCCCCACCAAGGGCGCGGCGCACTACACGGGCGGGCTCTCGGTGGGCAAGTTCATCAAGACCGTGACGTGGCAGCGCGCGACCCGGGAGGCGAACCGGGCCATCGGCCAGGCCTGCGCCCGGATCAGCCGGCTCGAGGGCATGGAGGGCCACGCCCGCACCGCCGACGTGCGGCTCGCCAAGTACTTCCCCGGCGAGAATTTCGACCTGAGCGCTGCGTCATGAGCCCGTTCGACGTCGACCTGTTCGACGTGTCCGGGCGCGTCGCGGTCGTCACCGGCGCGTCCTCGGGGATCGGCGCCCATCTCGCGCGGATGCTCGCCGCGCGGGGCGCGCGGGTCGTGGCGGTCGCCCGCCGCGCCGAGGCTCTGGCGGGGCTGGGCGACGGCATCGCGGCGTGTCCCGCGGACCTCGCCGCGATCGAGGACTGGGACGGCTTCGCCGCGACCCTCGCCGCCCCGTTCGGCCCGCCGCAGATCGTCCTGCATGCGGCGGGCGTGAACCTGCGCGAGCCGTGGGATGCGATCTCGGGCGCGACCTGGGACGCGACGCTTGACCTGAACCTGAAGGTACCCTTCTTCCTGTCCCGCGCGCTGGTGCCGGGGATGGGCGGCTGGGGGCGCATCGTGACCTTCGCCTCGCTCCAATCCTCCCGGGCCTTCGCGAACTCGATCCCATACGGCGCGTCGAAAGGCGGCGTCACTCAGCTGACGCGGGCGATGGCGGAGGCCTGGTCCTCAGGCGGGATCATGGCGAACGCCATCGCGCCGGGCTTCTTCCCCACCGAGCTGACCGGGCCGGTCTTCGCCGATCCGGAGCGTGCCGCCCGCAACGCGGCGCAGACCTGCATCGGGAGAAACGGCGCGCTCGCCGATCTCGACGGCCCCACGCTGTTTTTCTGCTCGCCCGCCTGCGCCTACGTGACGGGCCAGGTGCTGCATGTCGACGGAGGCTTCACCGCGAAATGAAGGCGCTCGTCCAGACCGCTCCCCTCAGCCTCGAGATCCGCAACGTGCCGGCGCCCGAAGCGGACGTCGTGCGCGTCGCCTTCTGCGGCGTCTGCGGCTCCGACATGCACGCCTATGCGGGCCACGACCCGCGCCGGCCGACGCCGATCGTGCTCGGCCATGAGATCGCGGGATACGACGCCGCCGGGCGGGCGGTGACGGTGAACCCGCTCGCGACCTGCGGGACCTGCGCGTGCTGCACGTCCGGCCGCGACAATCTCTGCCCGGAGCGCAAGATCCTGTCGATGCCCCCGCGCCCCGGCGGCTTCGCGCAGGCGGTCTCTGCCCCGGCGCGCTATTGCGTCCCGATCCCCGACGGCGTGCCGCTCGAGGCGGCAGCGCTGGCCGAGCCGCTCGCCTGCGGCTGGCACGCGGTGCGGCTCGCCCGCCGCATAGCGCCCCTCGGGCACGCGCTCGTGCTGGGCGGCGGCGCGATCGGGCTTGGCGCGGCGCTCGCGTTCGTCGCGCAGGGCGCGGAGGCCGTCACCGTGGTGGAGCCGAATGCCGCCCGCGCCGATCGCCTGCGGGGGCTCGACGGCATCACCGTCGCCGACACGCCGACCGCCGCCGAGACGGTGATCGACGCGGTCGGCATCGACGCCACCCGCGCGGCTGCCTTCGCGGCGGTGCGCCCCGGCGGCGTCATCGCGCATATCGGGCTGGGCGGCGGAACGGGCGGCTTCGATCCGCGCTACGCGACGCTGCAGGAGGTGACCTTCTTCGGCACCTATACCTACACGGCGGAGGATTTCCGCGAGACGGCGGCGGCGATCTTCGACGGGCGACTCCCTATCGTACGCCACCTGGACGCCCTCGTCGAGCTACGGCCGATGATCGAGGGGCCGGCCGTACTCGCCGCCCTCGCAGAGGGCCGCATCGCCGCACCCAAGGTGCTTCTCATGCCTTAGAATGATGAGCGCCTAGCTTGTGAAAGACCAGCCGTTTTGCACGTCATGGCGAGAGAACAGGCCATGTCGCCCTGAGGATGGCTGAAGTCGTGCGAGTTCAGGGTGACGAAGGCGAAGAGCCGGCCCTCCGGCGCGTTCTCCAGAAGCTCGGCGTAGATCTCGATCAGCGCGGCGTCGCCAATGCTGTTCCTGGAGCGGTGGAACGGGGCCAAGCGGGCGAAGGCGCGCTCCGCAGCTCGGACCTTGGTCATGTCGGTGAGCCGAACCATCGTTCCCGGCTCGAGGAGCATCTCCACGCGCTCGACGAGCTCGACGACGCCGTCGGGCTTCAACGAGATGCGGTGGTCAATCTCGTTCAAGGCGTCGATCGTCTCCTGCGCCCGATCCGCATCGGCATGTCGCTTCACCGCGTCACGCACCATACGGAAATGAGCCTGGAGGCTGCGCTTGGCGTCGGCGATCACGCGCGCCTTGTTGCGCGCGAACTCCTCACGGACGAGCTCCGGCACGATGAGCTCCACCTCCTGATCCCTGACCAGGTACTGGAGGGCGCCGATGACGGGCTGCTCGCGGTGATCCTTGGCGAGCTCGAGCCAAACACAGGTGTCGATGAGCACGCTGATCGCCATCCGCCCCCCCCCGTGCCTCGCGCCAGGCCAGGAGCGGACGGTACGAAAACGAGGACGTCGGCGCCAGCGCGGGAGGCGCGGTGACGTCCTCGACGCGCCGGTGCAGGATTGGCGACACCGGCGGGGCCGGCGCCGAGACACGGGCCGTCAGCGTCGTTCTTGCGATGCGCAATCGAAGGCAGCGCCGAAATTCGGCATCCGGCGGATTGCCGTTCGTCGTCGTGCTCGAGTCCACTTTTCGTGAGTCGGGCGTCCGCCGAGTCCAGCTTTCGCAAGTAGCGAGTCAAGCTTATGGTGAGGGCGGTACAGCCAAAATCGAGCGTGCGCAACGGTTTCAGCCGAACATCTGAGTCAAGCTTCTCAGTTTCCCGTCATCCCGCGGGGATCAGCGAATCGAGCTGAGCAGCGTGCGCATGCTCGCGAGCGCCTCGGAGCGGGTCACGCGCTCGAGGTTCGCGCGGAAGGCGTGCGCATTGGCCTCGATCTCGCTGGACAGGCCCTTGAGCTCCGTCAACGACGCGGCGATGGCGGTGGAGCGCGCACGCATCCGCGTCTCACGGGACTGATAGGCAATCATAGGGAGATTCCTTCCTCGCGTTTCTTGCCTGTTTCGGCTTTGCCGTACCAGCCCTTGATCAGCGAACTCTCCAGCAATCGCCAGCCGAGATGCTTCCAGAACGAAGCAATGGCCCATCCTTCGGCACCAAATCGGCTCTCTTTCTCGGCGAATACCGACCCGGTGGCGATCCGATTAAGCGCCGTTTAACAACTCACGCGCTATACCATGTGAATGCTCGACCATGCACTCGTCACCGTCGTCGACCGGATGCGCGAGTGGGTGGCAGAGCGTCGCCGCGATCGACCGAGCGCCGCGCCCCCGTGGAGCCGGCGACGCGCGGCCGCGAATGCCCGGTTCGCCGGCGAGACCTTCTTCCGCCTATCCCTCGTGCGAGGCGCCGTTGCGGCGCGCCAGTGACGTTCCCGGAGACCAACCCGATGCTCGCCCTCAAGACCAGGCCCGCCCAGTCGTCGTCGCTCGGCGTCGACGCCCGCTCCGTCCTCGACGGCCTGCCCGACGCCGTGATGATCTGCGAGGTCCCGAGCTTCGAGATCGTCTACGCCAACGCCGCCTCGCGAAAGCTCCTGCGCGAGATCGCGCACGAGCTCGACATCGACGTCGAGCGGATCATCGGTACGTCGATCGACGTGTTCCACAAGCGCCCGGAGCATCAGCGCACGATGCTCTCCGATCCGAAGCGGCTGCCCCACACGGCCCACATCCGCCTCGGCAGCGAACGCCTGTCGCTGCACATCGCGCCGGTGTTCGACGCGCGCGGGCGCTACACGCACGCGTCGCTCACCTGGAACGTCGTCACGAAGGTGCTCGAGAAGGAGGCCGAGACGCAGCGCCTCCTCCAGATGATCGACGAGATGCCGATCGCGGTGATGACCTGCGACCCGGTCGACTTCAAGATCAACTACCTCAACAAGACCAGCCGCGAGACTCTGAAGCGGATCGAGCAGCACCTGCCGATCAAGGTCGACCAGATGATGGGCTCGACGGTCGACGTGTTCCACAAGAACCCGAGCCATCAGCACGGCATCCTGCGCGATCCCTCGCGCCTGCCGATGAACGCCAACATCCGCGTCGGGCCGGAGACCCTCAACCTGAAGGTCAACGCGATCCTGGACGCGAACGGCGCCTATATGGGACCGATGGTGTCCTGGTCGATCATCTCCGACAGCGTGCGCCTCGCGCACAGCGTGACGGAGGCGGTGGAGCAGATGGCGGGGTCCTCGAACGCGATGTCCGAGTCCGCGACCAGCATGGCGGAGATCGCGGAGCGCGCGCAGGCGATGGCCGCGTCCGTTTCCGCCGCCACCGAGGAGCTCGCCGCTTCGATCGGGGAGATCGCCGAGCAAGTCTCGACCGCCTCGGGCCTCGCGCGCGACGCGACGTCGAAGGCCACGGGCGCGGACACGATGATCAAGCGTCTCGCGGAGGCCGCCGCGTCGATCGGAGGCATCACGGAGGTGATCCAGACGATCGCGGCGCAGACGAACCTGCTCGCGCTCAACGCGACGATCGAGGCCGCCCGCGCGGGCGAGGCCGGCCGCGGTTTCGCCGTCGTCGCCGCGGAGGTCAAGGCGCTCGCCACCCAGACCGCGAAGGCCACCGACGAGATCAAGGAGCGCATCGCCGGAATCCAGGCGATGACAGGGGATACGGTGGACGTCATCGCCGCCGTGCGCAGCCAGATCGCGACGCTCAGCGAGACCTCCGACCAGATCGCCGCCGCGGTGGAGGAGCAGTCGGTGGCCGTGCGCGAGATCACCGCCAACATGACCGGCGTCTCAGACGCCGCCGCCGAGACCGGCCGCGCGGCGGGCACGGTGAGCCGCGTCTCGACGGATCTCGACGGCCAGACGGCGCAGCTCACGTCCGAGGTGCAGACCTACATCGAGCGCACGCGGTAACCGGCCGCGCGGCCGCGCCCCTCACTCCCCGAGGCGATACGCCACCACCTGATCCGCCACCTGGTCCTTCAGGATCGGGTTGCCGCCCACCGCGAAGACCACCCAGTCGACGCCGTCGTGGGTGAACACCGCCGGGATCGAGACCGCCGGCGCGTGGACGCGGTCCGACCAGAGCTCTTCGCCGGTCGCGGCGTCGAGCGCGCGCACGCGCGCGTCCATCGACGCGCCGATGAAGACGACGCCGCCCGCGGTGACGACGGGGCCGCCCAGCGTCGGGGTGCCCCAGTCGCGCAGCCCGTAGAAGCCCCAGTACTGGCCCATGCCGAAGGGCACCTCCCAGAGGCGCTCCCCCGTGCGCAGATCGATCGCGCTGAAGGTGCCGAAGGGCGGCTCCCAGCAGGGGATGCCGGCCCAGTTGCTCCAGTCGGTCAGCAGGAAGCCGTAGGGAGAGCCTTCCTGCGGATAGTAGCCCTCCTCGGCGCCCGACTCCCCGCCGATGCGCTCGTATTCCTCCCGCGGGATCAGCTTGATCAGCTGCACCACGCGCATGGAATTCACGTAGAGGACGTCGGTTCTCGGGTCGACGGCGACGCCGCCCCAGTTGGTGGCGCCCGCCGTTCCCGGGTACATGAGCGTCCCCTGCTCGGATGGGGGCGTGAAGAGGCCGTCGTAGCGATACTGCTCACGCTCGCGCGAGCATTGGCCGAGGCTCATCGCGTCCGCGAGCCACCAGACCTCGGGCAGGTCGAGCGCGTCGCTCAGCGGTGCGGGTGCGGTCGGGAAGGGCTGGGTCTCGACGGCCACCTCGCCCTGGGCGTCGCTCGCGGGCACCGCACGGTCCTCGACGGGGAAGACCGGCTCGCCGGTGCGACGGTCGAGGACGAAGAGGAAGCCCTGCTTCGTCGCCTGCACGAGCGCGGGGATCGTCTCGCCGTTGCGGTCGATGTCGACGAGGGTCGGCGCCGACGGCGTGTCGTAGTCCCATATGTCGTGGCGCACGTGCTGGAAGGTCCACGCCACGGCGCCGGTCTCGAGGTCGATCGCCGTCACCGAGGTGGCGAGCGGGATCGGGTCGGTGCGATCGCCGCCCCAATAGTTCGGGCTCGGCGAGGAGACCGGCGCGTAGGCGAGGCCGAGCTCGGGATCGACCGACATCGCCGTCCAGATGTTGGCCGTCCCCGTGCGTTCGATCATCGCCTCGGGAATGAACGCGGTCTCCCAGAGGAGCGCGCCGGTGCGCGCGTCGACGGCGAGCAGGTTGCCGGGGGGCGCGACGCTGTATTCCCAGTCCTTGCCCGCCCAGCCGAGGAGAAGGATGTCGCCGACGACGGTGGGCGGCTGGAGCAGCGAGAACGGGAATTCGTCGTTGACGTCGTTCCATTGGTTGACGTTCAGCACGCCGCCATCGGCGAAGTCGGCGCAGGGCGTGCCCGTGTCGGCGTCGACGGCGTGAAGCGTCGCGTCCATCGTGCCGATGTAGACACGCTTCTCGCATGGACCCTGCCCGCCGCTCTCCCAGTAGGCGACACCGCGGTTCTTCAGCGCCGGCTGCGTCAGCGCCTCCAGCGTGGAGCGCGTGTCGTAGCTCCAGATCTCCGTGCCGGTCGCCGGGTCGAGCGCGATGATCCGGTAGAGCGGCGTGCCGAGGTAGAGCGTCTCGTTGGCGTAGATCGGCGTCGCCGACCAGACGGTCGCCGGAAGCTCGCCCGAGCCGTCCGAGACGTCTCCCGTGCGGTATTCCCACGCACGCTCGAGGCGCGACATCGCCTCCGGGGTGAAGCTCTCGACGTCGGCGAACTTCCGCGAGGCGAGGTCCCCGTGGAAGGAGCGCCAGGCGGGCTGCTCGGCACGGGCGGGGTGGTCGGGCGCCGGGAGCGCGAGGAGCGATCCCGCGACCAGCGCGGCGAGGAGTCCGAGGCGCGTCAGGCGAGCCTTGGGCGTGGTGGGCACGACGCGCACGACGACGAGCATGCCGAGCGTCACGACCATGGCCGCGAGGAAGAGGTCCTGCATCAGGAACCACGCGGCGAGCGCCGTCAGCAGCGCGCCGACGGCGAGGAGCCCGTCGAGCGCCGCGAGAAGGCCCGCGCGTATGGGGACCAGGAGGGCGACGAGCGCGCCGGCCGCGACGGCGCAGGCGCCGACGAACGCGAGCAGCGCCCCGAGCGTCCCGTCGACGCCGGTATGGATGCCGAGATACGCGACGCCCGCGAGCGCAGCGCCGCACAGGGCGGGAACGAGTACGAGGGCATAGCGGGAGTGCATCCGGGCCTCTTCCTGGTGGAGGAAGCCGGAAAACGCACCAGCACAGGAAGAGTTTCTCTCCGGCCTGCGATCAGCCTCGCGCGTTCGCCGCGCCCGAGCCCTCCTCCCGGCCCCTCACGGCCGGTCCTCGGGCATGAAGTCGGCGCGCGCGGCCTTCACCTCGCGCACGAGGAAGTCCATCGTCGCGCGGATGCGGGCGATGTCCTTGAGGTCGGCGTGGACGATGAGCCAGTAGGAGCGCGAGAAGCTCGTCTTCTCGGGCAGGATCTGCACGAGGCGCGGGTCCTGGGCGGCGACGTAGTAGGGCAGCACGCACACGCCGGCGCCGGCCAGCGCCGCCTGCATCTGGGTGACGAGCGAGGAGGAGGCGATCTTGGCGCGCAGGCCCTTGTTGACCTCGTCGAGATAGTCGAGCTCGGGCGTGAAGATCAGGTCGTCGATGTAGCCGATGACTGGGTGGTCCTGCAGATCCTCGGGCGTCTCGATGGGCTTGGCCCGGTCGAGATAGGCCTGGGTGGCGAAGACGCCGAGCTTGTAGTCGGTGAGGCGCCGCGCGACGATCTTGCCCTCCTTCGGCGGGGCGAGGGAGATCGCGATGTCCGCCTCGCGCTTCGACAGCGAGAGCAGCCGCGGCATGGCCACGATCTGGAGCTCGAGGTCGGGGAACTGCTTGGCGAGGTCCGCCGTGCGCGGGGCGAGGAACATCGTGCCGAAGCCGTCGGGCGCACCGATGCGCACGGTCCCCGAGAGCGCGAGGTCCGCCCCGCCGATCTCGGAGGAGACCGCGAGCGCCTGCGTCTCGATCGCCTCGGCCTTGGCGAGCAGCCGCTCGCCGTGCTCGGTGAGCGCGTAGCCCTGCGGGCGGCGCTCGAAGAGCTTGGCCTTCAGCGCGTCCTCGAGCGCGGTGATCCGGCGCGATACCGTCGCGTGGTCGGCGCCCAGCCGCCGCGCGGCGACCGTGAGACGGCCGACCCGCGCCACGGCGAGGAAGAAGCGCAGGTCGTCCCAATCGAAGCGACTCATGTTAGACTCCACCAAGCTCCGGTCTCGGGCGGGAGGCACGGCCCCGTCCGCGGGCGTTTCCCAAGGGTCAGCGCGCGTGCAGTTTCGCACGTCACGGCTTCGATTTCTCCTATAGCTGTGCGAATATCGCAAATGCTAACCGTATGCCGCGAGAGCAAGGGAGGCGTGCAACATGCGCACGGTCGGACATTTCATCGGTGGTCGCGAGGTCGAGGGTTCCTCCGGACGCTACGGCGACGTCTACGAGCCCATGACGGGCGAGGTGCGGGCCAAGGTCGCGCTCGCCACCCGTGACGAGGTCCGCGCCGCCGTCGAGAACGCGCTCGAGGCGCAGCCGGCCTGGGGCGCCACGAACCCGCAGCGCCGCGCGCGCGTGTTCATGCGGTTCATCGAGCTCCTGCATCGCGACTACGACGCGCTCGCCGAGCTGCTCGCCCGCGAGCACGGCAAGACCATCCCCGACGCCAAGGGCGACATCCAGCGCGGGCTCGAGGTCTGCGAGTTCGTGCTCGGCATCGCCCACCTGCAGAAGGGCGAGTACACCGAGGGCGCGGGCCCGGGCATCGACATGTACTCGATGCGCCAGCCGCTGGGCGTGGTCGCCGGCATCACGCCGTTCAACTTCCCCGCCATGATCCCGATGTGGAAGTTCGCGCCGGCGATCGCCTGCGGCAACGCCTTCATCCTCAAGCCGTCCGAGCGCGACCCGGGCGTGCCCATGCGCCTCGCCGAGCTGATGATCGAGGCCGGGCTGCCGGCGGGCATCCTCAACGTCGTCAACGGCGACAAGGAGGCGGTGGACGCCGTCCTCGACGATCCCGACATCAAGGCGGTGGGCTTCGTCGGCTCCTCCGACATCGCGCACTACGTCTATTCCCGCGCGGCCGCGACCGGCAAGCGGGCGCAGTGCTTCGGCGGCGCCAAGAACCACATGATCATCATGCCCGACGCGGACATGGACCAGACGGTCGACGCGCTGGTCGGGGCCGGCTACGGCTCGGCGGGCGAGCGCTGCATGGCGATCTCGGTCGCGGTCCCGGTCGGCAAGGCAACCGCCGACCGGCTGATGGAGAAGCTGATCCCGCGGGTGGAGAGCCTGAAGGTCGGCCCCTCCACCGACCCCTCCGCCGACTTCGGCCCGATGGTGACGAAGGCCCACCTCGAGAAGGTGCGCCGCTACGTCGACCTCGGCGTCGAGGAGGGCGCCAGGCTCGTCGTCGACGGCCGGAACTTCTCGCTGCAGGGCTACGAGAAGGGCTTCTACATGGGCGGCTGCCTCTTCGACGAGGTCACGCCGGACATGCGCATCTACAAGGAGGAGATCTTCGGCCCGGTCCTCTCCGTGGTGCGCGCCAAGGACTACGACGAGGGGCTGCGTCTGGCCAACGATCACCAGTACGGCAACGGGGTGGCCATCTTCACCCGCGACGGCGACGCGGCCCGCGACTTCGCCGCCAAGGTGCAGGTGGGCATGGTCGGCATCAACGTGCCGATCCCGGTGCCGCTCGCCTACCACACGTTCGGCGGCTGGAAGCGCTCGGGCTTCGGCGACCTCAACCAGCACGGCCCCCACGCGATCCTGTTCTACACCAAGACCAAGACCGTCACCGCCCGCTGGCCGTCGGGCGTGAAGGAGGGCGCGGAGTTCTCGATCCCGACGATGCAGTGAGGGGCTCGCCTCCGGCGCCGGTGCCGCGTATGCTCCGGCGACCGGAGGTCCTCATGGGCTGCATGACCACGATCGACGACGACGCGCTGTGGGCGAAGCACCTCGACGACGAGGTGCTCGCCGCCGCGATCCGCGGCATGCGTGAGGGCGAGGCGCTCACCCTGCTCGTCGCCGAGCGGCCGATCCGCTTCGTCAAGATGCGCAACGGTCTCGACGGTCGACCGACAAACGCTCTCGAGCCGCTCGCGCAGGACAAGCCGCTCTGGGACGCGCTCCAGCCCCGGCGCGGCGAGCCCGTCAGCGTCGCCCTGCCGCCGCGAACGACCGACCCGTACCTCCTCCATCTCGACGCGCATCTACGGGAATGGGCATCGGCCGAGGACGAGGCGGCGTTCGATGAGCTTTGAGCGGTTCGACGTTGTCGTCGTCCCGTTTCCGTTCGTCGACGTGGCAGTGTCCAAGCGGCGGCCGGTGGTCATCCTCTCCGTCGCGCCCTTCAACGCGGCGCACGGGCATGTCGTCGTCGCGATGATCACCACGGCAGCCGCGGGCACGATTGCCTCCGACGTCAGGGTCACGGATCTGGCGGCTAGCGGCCTGACGCACCCCTGCGTCGTCCGTTGGAAGCTCTTCTCCATCGACAAGACGCTCGTCGGGCGCCGATTGGGAGCGCTTTGCGAAACGGACCGCATTGCCGTGGACCACGGGCTTCGCGCGATGCTGATCGGGTGAACGCTGCGGCTCATCGTTTGACGTGCCCGAAGCAGACGCTCATCCTAGCGTCCCGTTGCATGAGCAGAGGTCCGCCCCGTGCCGCTCACCGATCAGGAGGCCGAACTCCACCGAGCCGCTGTGCCGGATGCCCGTGCGCGCGCCATCCTGCGCGGGGGGGAGATCGCAGCACAGGACCTTCGCGATGCGGGCGGAGCCTACGATCTCGAGCAGGTCCGGACCGTCCTCGGCGACATCTCACGGCAGATGGTCGCTCGCAAGGTCGAGGCGGGGCAGCTGCTAGCAGTTCCCGGTCCGAGCGGGCGGCGGATCTATCCGACGTTCCAGGTCGCGGCCGGCGGATCGCTCCTGCCCGGCCTGCCTGCAATCCTCGCGGCGTTGCCCACACGCGATCCCTGGGCTGCGCTCAACTTCCTCGTCAACGCCGACGAACGGCTCGATGGGCGCCGCCCCGTCGATCTGCTGCGGGAAGGGAAAAGCGCCGCCGTCTTGGCAGCCGCCGCTCACCTGGACGAGCAGGGCGCTTGAGGCGAAGCCGCCGAACGGCGCGCCCATTTCCCCATCGCGTGCGGATCGAGCACCCGACCGCGCCCCGTCCCCCCGGCTTGTCATCCCCCCCGCCACCCGCTAAGCCGCCCACCTGCCCCGGACCGGAACACGAGACGGCAACGGAGATCCCATGCGCGCCCTGCGTCTCCACGGCGACCGCGACCTCAGGCTCGAGACGCTCGACGATCCGCCTCCGCCCGGCCCGGGCGAGGTGCGGGTGCGGGTGCGCGCCGTCGCGCTCAACTTTCTCGACGTGTGGGGCTTTCGCGGCATGGCCTTCGCCAAGCGCAAGCTGCCGCAGGTGGCCGGCGTCGAGGCGGCGGGCGAGGTCGTCGCCATCGGCGAGGGCGTGACGCGCTTCTCCGTCGGGGACGGCGTCGTGCCCTACGGTGCCGAGACCTGCGGGGAGTGCCGCGCCTGCCGCGAGGGGCGCGACAATCTCTGCGAGAACGTCAAGGGCATCATGGGCTTCCACATCGACGGCATGGCCCGCGAGCTGATGAACCGCCCCGAGCGGCTGCTCGTGAAGGTGCCCGCCGGCGTCGCCTTCGAGGACGCCGCCTGCGCCGCGATCGGCTTCGGCACCGTCCAGCACATGCTCTTCGACAACGCGAAGCTCGAGCCGGGCGAAGAGATCCTCGTCCACGCCGGCGGCTCGGGCATCGGCACCGCCGCGATCAAGATGGCCAAGGCCATCGGCTGCACGGTCTACACCACGGTCGGCGACGACGAGAAGGGCGAGAAGGCCCGGGCGCTCGGCGCCGACCACGTGATCAACTACAAGACCGAGCGCTTCGAGGGCGAGGTCCGCCGCCTCACCAAGAGGAAGGGCGTCGACGTCGTCTTCGAGCACGTCGGCGCCGACACCTGGAACGGCTCGCTGCTCTGCCTCAAGCGTGGCGGGCGCCTCGTCACCTGCGGCTCGACCTCGGGCGTCTCGACGCAGATGAACCTGATGCAGCTGTTCCAGCAGCAGTATCGCATCTTCGGCTCCTTCGGCTGCTCGATGCGCAATATCGCCCAGTCGCTCGAGAAGATGGCCGGCGGCATGACGCCGGTCATCGATTCGACCTTCCCGCTCGCCGACTTCCAGCAGGGGCTCGAGCGGCTGGAGGGGAGAAAGGTGTTCGGGAAGGTGGTGGTGACGCTGTGAGGCCGGCCGGCGAAGCTGCCCGCCTCGCTTGACCCCGCGTCCGCGATCGGCCACACACGCGCGCCGTCCCCAGCTCGCGCTGCCCGCCCCCGTTCGAGGTCTCAGGCGTCCCTCCCGTGTCCGGTTTCCGTCTCCGTCTGGCTCGGCTCTCCGGGCGCGTCCTCGAAGGCCTGAGCGTCGCCGCGGTGCGGGGGGTGTTCGGGCTCGCGCGCCGGTTGGGGCCCGATCGCGCCGCGCGCGTGGGCGCGGCGCTGACGCGCACGCTCGGGCCGCTCGTGCCGGCCCACCGCACCGCGCTCGCCAACGTCGCGGCCGCCTTCCCCGAGAAGTCCGCCGCCGAGCACCGCGCCATCGTGCGCGGCGCCTGGGACAATCTCGGGCGCACGGCGGCGGAATACGCCCATCTCGACACGCTCTTCGACTTCGACCCGGCGAACCCCGGCGCCGGGCGCGTCGAGGTCGAGGGCATCCCCTATTTCGAGGCCCTGCGCGACGACGGGCTGCCCGGCATCATCTTCTCCGCCCACCTCGCCAACTGGGAGCTGCCGGCGATCTGCGCGCACCGCTACGGCCTCTCGGCGACCGCGGTCTTCCGCGCGCCGAACACGGCCGCCGTGGCGCGCGCCGTGATGGAGGTGCGCTCGCAGACGATGGGCGGGCTCGAGGCGGCGCGCCAGGGCGCCGCCTTCGCCATGGCGGGCGTGCTCGATCGCGGCGGGCACCTCGGCATGCTCGTCGACCAGCACTTCACCCGGGGCGTCGACGTCACCTTCTTCGGCATGCCGGCCAAGGCGAACCCGGTCCTCGCGAAGTTCGCGCGGCGTTTCGAGTGCCCCGTGCACGGCGTGCGCGTCGTGCGCCTGCCGCAGGGCCGCTTCCGCCTCGAGCTGACGCCGCCGCTCGACCTGCCGCGGGACGCGAACGGCGAGATCGACGTCGCCGGCGCCATGCAGGCGATGACCGACGTCGTCGAGGGCTGGGTGCGCGAGCATCCCGAGCAATGGCTCTGGCAGCACCGCCGCTGGCGGCCGGTGCCGAAGCGGGCGCCCTGATCCGCGCGCGCCGAGCCCGATCACGCGCCGCCTCCGATCACGCGCAGCCTCAAGGCAACGTGAATTCGCCGTTTACCGCGTCCGTGCTTTAGATGGGCTCATGAAGCTCTCATTCGCCCTCCTCGCGCTCGGCGCGACGTTCGCCGCTTGCCTCGTCCCGGCGAGCGGCGGCGCGCAGGCGCAGGCGGCGCCGCGCGCCGTCGTCGAGCTGTTCACGAGCCAGGGCTGCGCCTCCTGCCCGCCGGCCGATGCCGCCCTCGTCGAGATGGCCCGCGATCCCGATCTCCTGGCGCTGACGCTGCCGGTCGACTACTGGGACTATCTCGGCTGGACCGACACCCTCGCCGCGCCGGCCCATACCGCCCGCCAGCGCGGCTATGCCGCAGCGCGCGGGGACCGCATGGTCTTCACCCCGCAGATGGTGGTGAACGGCACCTTCGCCTGCGTCGGCTCGAAGCCCGCCGACGTTGCTGACGCCCTCGCGCGTGCCCGTGCCGAGGTCGCCGCCTCCGGCGAGCGCCTGCCCGTCCCGGTGGCCGTCGAGGTCGCCGCCGGCGAGGCGCGGATCGAGGTCGGTGCCGGCCCAGGTGGTGGCGCACCGGCGGATGTCTGGCTGATGGCGGTCGATCGCGAGGAGGAGGTCTCCATCGGCCGCGGTGAGAATTCCGGGCGGCACGCCACCTACGCCAATGTCGTGCGCGCCATGACCAAGGTCGGCGAATGGGCCGGCGAAGCCCGCACCTTTCACCACGCGCTCGCCGGCCGGGGCGACTTCCACGTCGTCCTCGTCCAGTCCCGCCACGGCGACCATCCCGGCCCGATCGTCGGGGCGGGCCGCAGCGACGCGCGCTGAGCCTTCTCGCCACGACGCGCGCCGAGCCCCGCTCAATCGCGCGCGAAGACCACCGTCCCGTCCTGCTCGCCGTCGTAGGTCGGGTCGACCTCGTAGCGAACGAGCACGAAGCCGCCCTCCTCCCCGAGCAGGTAGGTGGCGGACGCATACGCGTCGCCGAGGCCGCGCCAGGCACTGTAGGTCGTGATCGCCCGCTTCTTCGGGTCGAACTCGGCGTTGACGAGGAGCGCGGTGGCGGCGAAGCCGTCGACGGTGATCGCCTCGGCGGCGGTCTGCTCCTCGTCGGCATAGGCGATGTCGAGGTTCGGCTCGGCGAAGGCGACGGGCTCGAGGCCGTAGCCCTGGTCGAGGAAGAACGCGTGCACCGCGTTGTAGGCGCCGCGCGTGCAGAGCGCGCGATAGAGCGTCCAGGCCTGCGGCTCGCTCGCCCAGGACGGGGTCCAGGCGATGTCCCAGGCTGCGATCTCGAGCGCCTCGGCAGGCTGCGCCTCGTCGGCGGTGCAGGCGCCCGCATAGCCCCTCGCGAGCGCCGCCGCGATCGCGGCGCCGGCGGCGGGATCGGGCGTGCGCTCCGCCGCCGCGACGGCGTGCAGGGCGAGGAGGGACGCGACGCACGGCGCGGCCGCGGCGGCGCAGCGGAGGAATCGCATCACGGCTGTGGGTCTCCGAGCGGGGCGGTTCGAGCCGACGATGCCACGGCCGGCGGCGACTGTCATGCGCCCAGCGCAGGCGCTCGGATCTCGTCTCGCCATCGCGTCGGGCCTCCGCGTGAAGTGGCTTCCGTCGCGACCCCGGGGTGCTAAGCTCCCCCCGGCGGTTCGGGACGGGCCGCCCCACGAAGGAGGAGACCCCATGCGCATTCCTCGAGAGGCCCGCGGGCCGGCGCTCGCCGCCGCGTTCGTGCTGGCGGGCGCGGCGCTGCCGGGCGCGGCGCTCGCCCAGACCGCCGATCTCGCCCCCGCGCCCGAGGCCGCGACCGGCGTCGCCGAGGCGCGCGAGCCGGCGCGCGCCGAGAGCCGGATGGTCGCCGCCGCCAACCCCATCGCCGCCGAGGCGGGGCTCGCGATCCTGCGCGCCGGGGGAAGCGCGGTGGACGCGATGGTGACGACGCAGCTCGTCCTCAACATCGTCGAGCCGCAGAGCTCCGGCATCGGCGGCGGCGCCTTCCTGCTGCATTGGGACGCCGACCGCTCCGACCTCACCACGCTCGACGGGCGCGAGACCGCCCCCGCCGCGGCGACGCCCGAGCGCTTCCTCGGCCCCGACGGGGAGCCGCGGCCCTTCATGGAGGCCGTCGTCGGCGGGCTCTCGGTGGGCGTGCCCGGCACGCCCGCGCTCCTCGCCGAGGCGCACGCGCGCCACGGCCGGCTGCCCTGGGAGAGCCTGTTCACGATCCCGATCCGCCTCGCCGAGGAAGGCTTCCCCGTCTCCGAGCGGCTCCACGCCCTGCTCGACGGCGACCCGGCGCTGCGCGACGATCCGCGCGCCCGCGCCCTCTACTACGGAGAGGACGGCAGCCCGCTTCCCGTCGGCACGATGCTGCGCAACCCGGCGCTCGGAGAGACGCTGCGCGCGATGGCCGAGGAGGGCGTCTCCGCCTTCTATTCCGGCGCGGTGGCGCAGGACATCGTCGACACGGTGACCGGCCATCCGACCAATCCCGGCGACATGACCCTCGACGACCTCGCCGCCTATCGCGTCGTCGCGCGCGAGCCGGTCTGCGTCCCCTATCGGGTTTACGAGGTCTGCGGCATGGGTCCGCCGTCCTCCGGCGCCATCGCGGTCGGTCAGATCCTCGGCCTCGTCGAGGGCTACGACCTCGCCGCCATGGGCCCGGGGCCCGACGCGGCGCACGTCGTGTCCGAGGCGAGCCGCCTCGCCTTCGCCGATCGCAACCACTTCGTCGCCGATTCGGACTTCGTCTCGGTGCCCGTCCGCGGCCTCCTCGACGCGGGCTACCTCGCCGAGCGCGCGGGGCTGATCGCCGACGACGCCTCCCTGGGCCAGGCCGAGCCCGGCGAGCCGCCCTTCCAGCGCGAGGGCCGGCTCGCCCCCTCGATCGACCGCTCGACCGGCACGAGCCACGTCTCGATCGTGGACGCGGACGGCAACGCCGTCTCCCTGACGACGACGATCGAGAGCGCCTTCGGCGCGCGGCTGATGACGGCGGGCGGCTTCCTCCTCAACAACGAGCTCACCGACTTCTCCTTCCGCCCGGAGGCGGACGGCCGGCCGGTGGCGAACCGGGTCGAGGCGGGCAAGCGGCCGCGCTCGTCGATGGCGCCGACGATCGTGCTCGACGCCTTCGGGCGCCTCTACGTCGTCGCCGGCTCGCCGGGCGGCAGCCGGATCATCGGCTACGTGGCGAAGACGCTGATCGGCATTCTCGACTGGGGCCTCGACCCGCAGGCCGCCGCCGCGCTCCCGGGCTTCCTGTCGCGCAACGGACCGACCGAGCTGGAGGAGGGCACCGCGGCCGCGGCCTGGGCCGAGGCGCTGGAGGCCCGCGGCCACGAGGTCCGGCTCGCCGAGATGACCTCGGGGATCCACGCCATCGTCGTGACCCCCGCGGGGCTCGTCGGCGGCGCCGACCCGCGGCGCGAGGGTCTCGCGGTCGGCGATTGAGCGCGGCCGACGGACCGGGCCGCAAGGTTTCGTCAACCATGCGGCCCGATCCTCGCGGCATGAGACACGTCCGCACGAGATACGTCCGCACCCTTCTCCTCGCCGCTGCGCTGGCGCTGGCGCTGGCGCCCGCCGCCGCCCCCGCTCCCGCCTCCGCCCAGACGCCGGGCACGCTCGACCCGCGGCCGCTGCCCGCGCTCGCGAACCCGGGCGACCCGTCGCTCCCCGCCAAGGAGCTGTTCGGCCGCGCCGCCGAGCCCGCCCCGCTCGCGGCGCGCGCGCTCGGGTCCTACGCCGCCGGCTGCCTCGCCGGCGCCGTGGCGCTGCCCGTCGACGGGCCGGGCTGGCGGGTGATGCGCGTCTCGCGCAACCGCAACTGGGGTCATCCCGACCTCGTCGCGCTGCTCGAGCGCCTCGCAAAGGCGACGCCCGAGGCCGTGGGCTGGCCCGGGCTCCTCGTCGGCGACCTCGCCCAGCCCCGCGGCGGGCCGATGATCTGGGGGCACGCCTCGCATCAGAACGGGCTCGACGCCGACGTCTGGCTCACGCCGATGCCGGAAGCCGGCGTCGACCGCGCGCAGCGCGAGTCGATGATGGCGACCTCCGTCGTGCGCGCCGACCGCCGCGACGTCGATCCCGCGGTCTGGACGCCGGCCCACGCCCGCCTGATCGCCCTCGCCGCGCGCGAGCCGCGGGTCGAGCGGCTGTTCGTCAACGCCGCGATCAAGAAGGCCCTGTGCCGCGAGACGACCGGCGACCGCTCCTGGCTCGGCAAGGTCCGGCCGATGTGGGGGCACGACTACCACATGCATATCCGCATCTCGTGCCCGGCCGGCGAGAGCGGCTGCGAGCCCCAGGCCACGGTCCCGCCCGGCGACGGATGCGACGCCTCCCTCGACTGGTGGTTCTCGGACGAGGTGCTGAACCCGCGGCCTGGCGGCGGCGGCGCGCGGCGCGAGAAGACCCTGGCGGATCTCCCCGACGCGTGCCGGCGGGTGCTGGTCGCGGAATAGGGCGCGGCGCGAACGACGAAAACGGGTCGCCGCCGGCTCGGCGGCGCTCTACACCCGGCGTCCGCGCTCCCCGCACCAGAGGCCGCCATGCCCGCAGACTCCGCACCCGCCGCCGTGATGTCCGCCCGCCAATGGGCGATGCTCGTGCTGCTCGCGCTCGTCTGGGGCGGGTCGTTCTTCTTCAACGCCGTGGCCGTGGCGGAGCTGCCGCCGCTCACCGTCGTCGCCGTGCGCGTCGCGGTCGCGGCGCTCGCGTTGCAGATCGTGCTCGCCGCGCGCGGGCAGCGCTTGCCCGTCGGCGGCACGGTGCTCGTGGCGTTCCTGGTGATGGGCGTCCTGAACAATGCGATACCGTTCACCCTCATCGTCTGGGGGCAGACCCACATCGCGTCGGGGCTCGCGGCGATCCTCAACGCCACGACGCCGCTGTTCGGGGTGCTCGTGGCGCACCGCTTCACCCGCGACGAGCGGATGACGCCGCTCCGCGTCGCGGGCGTCGCCGTCGGCTTCCTCGGCGTCGTCGCGATGATCGGCCCCGCCGCGCTCTCCGGGCTCGGCGAGAGCGTCGCGGCGCAGCTCGCCTGCCTCGCGGCGGCGGTCTCCTATGCCGTGTCGGGCGTCTACGGCCGGCGCTTCGCGCGTCTCGGCGTGGCGCCGATGACGACGGCGGCGGGCATGCTCGCGGCCTCCGCCCTCGTGCTCGTGCCGCTCGCGCTCCTCGTGGACCGGCCCTTGGCCCTGCCGGCGCCGAGCCTCGCGACGGTCGCGTCGCTGGCGGGCGTGGCGCTCGTCTCGACCGCCTTCGCCTACATCCTGTACTTCCGCCTGCTCGCCACCGCGGGCGCGACGAACCTGCTCCTCGTCACCTTCCTGGTTCCGGTGAGCGCGATCCTGCTCGGCGTCCTCGTGCTCGGCGAGACGCTGGCGCCCAAGCACCTCGTCGGCATGGCCCTGATCGGCCTCGGCCTCGCCGCGATCGACGGACGCCTGCCGCGGGCGGTCGCGGGGCTTCGCGCGCAAAGGAGATAGTCATCCGACGTACATTGCTCTCTTGCGTGTACTGGCCGATAACGAACGGCCTGCAGCCTTCCCGGGCTGTGCGGGCCGCGGAACGCCCCGGAGTTTCCGCGGCCACGCCCGGCGAGGCGGCGGCCGTGCTGTGACAGCGCGCGGCCAATCTCAGCCGGCGGGCGGAAAGGAGGGCGAATGGACGCTTATGAAGGCGCAGTGCTGATGCTAATGATCGTTCAGATCATGGCGACGCTCCTGATCGCGACCGCGCGGTAAGGAGCCGCACGCGGAGACGCCGAGCCCCGGGGGGAGCTCGGCGTCTCTTCTTCGCGAGTCGCGGAAGGTGACAGCTTCCTGCTCGCTCTTGTCGAAAGGAGCATGAACGCTTTTCGAAGGCACCCGCAATATGCGCGCGCCCAGCTGCGGCGTCAACAGTCGACGGACCCGCACGCGCGCGGCGCTCGATCTCCCGCCGTGGCGTGAGCTGCATTCGCCGGATCCGCGGGGGACTCACGCTCGCCGCGTTTTTCCCCTATATGAGCCGGATCACGAGACACGAAGGTCGGAACCATCCATGCCCCACGCGCTCGACATCGCGCGCCGGAACCCGAACGCGCCCGCCCTCGACGAGGTCGCCATCGAGAAGGCGGCCGAGCTCGAGCTCGCGCCGGGAGCCCAGGCAGGCCAGCCCTCCCTCGTCGGGCTCACCCGCGAGGAGCTGAAGGCGCGCCTGCTCGAGGCCGGCGTGCCCGAGCGCGAGGCGAAGATGCGCGTGGCGCAGATCTGGCACTGGATCTACTTCCGCGGCGCGCGCGACTTCGCCGCGATGACGAACGTCTCCAAGCACCTGCGCGCGCTCTTGGCCGAGCACTACACGCTGGCGCGCCCGGAGGTCGTCTCCGAGCAGGTTTCCAAGGACGGGACCCGCAAGTGGCTCGTGCGGATGCCCTCGACCGGCCCGTACGACAAGGGCGCCGAGATCGAGTGCGTCTACATCCCCGAGAGCGACCGCGGGACCCTCTGCGTGTCGAGTCAGGTCGGCTGCACGCTGACCTGCTCGTTCTGCCACACGGGCACGCAGAAGCTCGTGCGCAACCTCACCTCCGCCGAGATCGTCGCCCAGCTCGTGGTCGCGCGCGACCGCCTGGGCGACTGGCCCGACGCGAGCCCCCCGGAGGGCGCCTTCGTGCCGTCCGACGGCGGGCGGTTCGTCACCAACATCGTCTTCATGGGCATGGGCGAGCCGCTCTACAACACGGACAACGTCGTCGCGGCGATCGGCGTGCTCGCGGACAACGAGGGGCTCGGCCTCTCGCGGCGGCGCATCACGGTCTCGACCTCGGGCGTGGTGCCGCAGATCGGCCGGCTGGGCGAGGAGGCGCACAGCGCGCTCGCCATCTCGCTCCACGCCGTGCGCGACGATCTGCGCAACACCCTGGTGCCGATCAACAAGAAGTACCCGATCGCCGCGCTGATGCAGGCCTGCCGGGACTACCCGGGCCTCTCCAACGCGCGGCGCATCACCTTCGAGTACGTGATGCTCGACGGCGTCAACGATTCGGACGCCGACGCGCGGGCGCTGGTGAAGCTGCTCCAGGGCATCCCGGCCAAGATCAACCTGATCCCGTTCAACCCCTGGCCCGGCTCCAAGTACGAGTGCTCGTCCTGGGAGCGGATCGAGCGCTTCTCGGAGATCGTCTACCGCGCGGGCTACGCCTCGCCGGTGCGCACGCCGCGCGGGCGCGACATCCTCGCCGCCTGCGGGCAGCTCAAGAGCGAGACCGAGAAGCTGCGCGCCCGCGCCCGCATGATGCTGGAGAGCGGCATCGGCGCGGAGGGCGTCTACGCCGCGGCGGCCGCCGAGGCCGGGGATTGAGGTCTCCGTGCACGCGCTCTCGCGCCTCGCCTTCTGGCTCGTCGGGCTCGTGCTCGCCATCCCCGCGGGTGCGGTGGCGCTGGCGGTCGGCGTCCTGAACGATCCCCTCGCGCGCGAGACCATCGCGCGCATCGGGCTGTCCGCCTTCGCCGCCGTCTTCCGGATCGCCGCCGCCGGCGGCGATCCCGCGCCCGTGGTCGAGACGCTGTTCCTCGGCTTCTGGATGCTCGCGACGGTGCTCGTCGTCGCGCCGGTGACGCTGGTCTCGGCCGTGGGCGAGATCGCCGGCGCGCGCTCCCTCGTCCTCTACGGCGGGCTCGCCGCGGCGCTGACGGCGGCGGTGCCGTGGATCGCCCGCGGGGGCGCCGGGGAGGCGGCGGCGCTGCCGGCGGAAGGGCGGCTGACCGCGATCCTGTTCGTCACCGGCGCCGTCGCGGGGCTCGTCTACTGGGCGGTCGCGGGGCGGTCGGCGGGGCGCGGGGAGCCGACGGACGCCGAGCGGCGGGGCGCACCGTGACGCGGGACGCGCCGGCCGAGACCGATACGATCTTCGCCCCCGCCTCGGGCTTCGGCCGCGCGGCGATCTGCGTCGTGCGCCTGAGCGGCCCCGGCACGCGCCGCGTGCTCGACGCGCTCGCCGGCGGCACGCCGGCGCCGCGGCGCCTCGCCCTGCGCACCCTGCGCGATCCGCAGAGCGGGGAGGCTCTCGACCGGGCGCTCGTCGTCTTCTTCCCGGCGCCGCATTCCTTCACGGGGGAGGACCAGGCGGAGCTCCACATTCACGGCGGGCTCGCCACGCGCACGGGCGTGCTCGAGGCGCTGTCGCGCCTGCCCGGCTGCCGCGCGGCGGAGCCCGGCGAGTTCACCCGCCGCGCCTTTCTCGGCGGGCGCATGGACCTCACCGCGGTCGAGGGCCTCGCCGACCTGATCGAGGCGCAGACGCAGGCGCAGCGCCGCCAGGCGCTCCGGCAGCTCGAAGGCGGGCTCGGCGCCCTGGCCGAGGCCTGGCGCGGGCGGCTCGTGGAGACGCAGGCGCTGATCGAGGCCGCCCTCGACTTCTCCGACGAGGGCGACGTCGCCACCTCGGTGGAGGCGCAGGCGGCGGAGCGCATCGCCGCGCTCGCCGCGGAGATCGGCGCGGCGCTGGCGGATGCCGGGCGCGGGGAGCGGCTGCGCGAGGGCTTCGTCGTCGTCCTGGCCGGCCCGCCCAACGCCGGCAAGTCCACCCTGATGAACGCGCTCGCGCGGCGCGACGTCGCCATCGTCTCGGCGGTGCCCGGCACGACCCGCGACGCGATCGAGGTCGCCCTCGACCTCGGCGGCCTGCCCGTGACGCTGATCGACACCGCAGGGCTGCGCGAGACGCAGGACGCGATCGAGGCCGCGGGCGTGGCGCGCACCCGCGCGCGGATCGCGGGCGCAGACCTCGTCGTTTGGCTCGACCCGGTCGACGCGCCGGCCCCGCCGGACGCGGGCGGAGCGACGCCGGTCCTGCACGTCGCCGCCAAGGTGGATCTCGCCGACGCGACGCCCTCCGGCGCGCTCGCCCTGTCGGCGGCGACGGGGCGCGGCATCGCCGACCTCCTCGCGGCGATCGAGGCGCGCGCCCGCGCCGCGATCGGCGACGGCGGCGACGCCGTCGTCACCCGCGCCCGCCACCGGATCGCCCTCGAGGTCGCCCACGAGGCGCTTCTCCGCGCGGCCGGCGCGCTCGCCGCCGGGGACACCGAGCTCGCCGCCGAGGACGTCCGCCTCGCCGCCCGCTCGGTGGGAGCGATCGCGGGACGGGTGGACGTGGAGGACGTGCTCGACGCGCTGTTCGGGGCGTTCTGCATCGGGAAGTGAAGGGGCGGCATCGGGCGCCCTGGATGCGAGCGGACACAGGCTGTATATCCCGGCGGTCCACTCGAGCCGAGACCAGCCGCCATGACCCCGCCGGACGGCCCCCCGCCGCACGCCGAGATCCTCTCCTTCGACGTCGTCGTGGTCGGCGGCGGCCATGCCGGCGCGGAGGCGGCGGCGGCGGCGGCGCGTATGGGCGCGAAGACGGCGCTCGTGACGCACAAGGCCGCCACCATCGGCGCGATGTCCTGCAACCCCGCCATCGGCGGGCTGGGCAAGGGCCATCTCGTGCGGGAGATCGATGCGCTCGACGGGCTGATGGGACGCGTCGCGGATGCGGCCGGCATCCAGTTCCGCCTGCTCAACCGCCGCAAGGGCCCCGCCGTGCGCGGGCCGCGCACCCAGGCCGACCGCAGGCTCTACGCGCGGCACATGCAGGCCGCGCTCGCCGCGCAGCCGAACCTCGCGATCGTCGAGGGCGAGGCGCACGACATCGCGATCGTGGACGGCCGCGTGGCCGCGCTCGTGCTCGCCGACGGCCGGCGCCTGAACGCCGGCGCGGTGGTGATCACCACCGGCACCTTCCTGTGCGGGCTCATCCACATCGGCGAGCGCAAGATCCCCGCGGGCCGTGCCGGCGAGGCGCCCTCGCTCGGCCTCTCGGCGACGCTCGAACGCCACGGCTTCCCGCTCGGGCGGCTGAAGACCGGCACGCCTCCGCGGCTCGACGGGCGCACCATCGACTGGGCGAGCGTCGCCGTGCAGGAAGCCGACGACGATCCCGTGCCGTTCTCGGCGCTGACGACGCGGATCGGGACGCCGCAGGTCGCCTGCGGCATCACCCGGACCACGCCTGCCGCGCACGACCTCATCCGCGCCAACCTGCACCGCGCCCCTATGTATTCCGGCGACATCGCCTCCACCGGCCCGCGCTACTGCCCCTCGATCGAGGACAAGGTCGTGCGCTTCGGCGACCGCGAGGGGCATCAGGTCTTCCTGGAGCCGGAGGGGCTCGACGACCCGACCGTCTACCCCAACGGCATATCGACCTCGCTGCCGGAGGACGTGCAGGCCGGCGTGGTCGCGGCCATCCCCGGCTGCGAGCGGGCGACGATCCTGCGGCCGGGCTACGCCATCGAGTACGACTACGTCGATCCGCGCAGCCTTTCGCCGACGCTGGAGACGAAGCGCGTCGCGGGCCTCTTCCTCGCCGGACAGATCAACGGCACGACCGGCTACGAGGAGGCCGGCGCGCAGGGGATCGCGGCGGGCATCAACGCCGCGCTGCGGGCGAGCGGCGGCGAGGGCGTCGTCTTCGACCGGGCGCAGTCCTATCT
Organism: Salinarimonas sp. NSM; assembly: GCF_052380005.1. NCBI lineage: Bacteria > Pseudomonadati > Pseudomonadota > Alphaproteobacteria > Hyphomicrobiales > Salinarimonadaceae > Salinarimonas > Salinarimonas sp. NSM. Next base: position 9,370 of record NZ_JBQTCJ010000022.1, on the reverse strand, counting down.
CGGCGTGCTGATCGACGACCTCGTCACCCGCGGGGTGAGCGAGCCCTACCGCATGTTCACCTCGCGCTCCGAGTACCGGCTGAGCCTGCGCGTCGACAACGCCGACGAGCGGCTCACCCCGGTCGGGCTCGCCGCCGGCTGCGTCGGGTCCGAGCGGTCGCGGGTGTTCGGCGAGGGCCGCGACCGGCTCGCGGCCGCTCGCGCGCTGCTCGAGGCGCGCATGCTCACGCCGACGGACGCGGCCGGCGTCGGCCTCGCCGTCAACCAGGACGGCATCCGCCGTTCGGCCTTCCAGCTGCTGTCGTACCCGCACGTCTCCTTCGACGACCTCGTGCGCGCCTGGCCGGACCTCGGCACGATCGCACCGGCGCTGCGAGAGCGGCTGGAGACCGACGCGACCTACGCCGTCTACCTCGACCGGCAGGCGGCGGACATCGCCGCGCACCGGCGCGACGAGAGCGTGGTTCTCGCCGACGGCATCGACTTCTCCGCCCTGCCGGGGCTCTCCAACGAGATCCGCACGAAGCTCGACCGCGTGCGCCCGCGCACGCTGGGCCAGGCGGCGCGCATCGAGGGCATGACGCCCGCCGCCATCACGCTGCTCGCCGCGCACGCCCGCAAGCGCGGACGCAACGGGGAGCGAGCGGGGGAGCGAGCGGGGGAGCGGACCGGCGCGGACGGCTGACGCGCCGCCTTCCCGCAATGGCCGCTTCCGGCTATCCTGGGCCGATGGACGCTCCCACGCACCCGCCCCGGTCGCGCTTCGTCCCGCCGGCGCGGCGGGGCGTGCTCGCGCGGCTCGCGGACGTGGTCTACCCCCCGGCCTGCCCGTCCTGCGGCGGCGCGCTGGCGGAGGCGCCCGGCCTGTGCGCCGCCTGCTGGCGGGGGCTGACGTTCCTCGAGCGGCCCTGGTGCGAGCGGCTCGGCACGCCGTTTCCCGTGGACATGGGCGCGGGCGCGCTCTCGCCGGCTGCGATCGCCGCACCGCCGCCCTTCGCCCGCGCCCGGGCGGCCGTCGCCTACGAAGGCGGGGCGCGCACGCTCGTGCACAAGCTCAAGTACGGCGACCGGCTCGACGTCGCGCCGACGCTGGCGCGCATGATGCTGCGGGCCGGGCGCGAGCTCCTCGCCGACGCCGATCTCCTGGTGCCGGTGCCGCTGCACCCCGGCCGGCTCTGGCGGCGGCGCTTCAACCAGGCGGCGGCGCTCGCGCAGGCGCTCTCGCGCGCGAGCGGCGTGCCGACGGACCCGCTCGTCCTGCGCCGGGTGAAGGCGACGCGCACCCAGGTCGGCCTCACCCGCCCGCAACGCACGCGCAATCTCGCCGGTGCGCTCGTGGTCCCGAAGCCGCTCCGCCCGCGCGTCGCGGGGCTGCACGTGGTGCTCGTCGACGACGTTCTGACCACCGGCTCCACCGCCGAGGCTGCGGCCCGCGCGCTGCGCCGCGCCCGCGCCGCGCGCGTCGACGTGCTCGCCTTCGCGCGGGTGGTCGCGGAGGCGTGAGGCGCGCGGGGCCGGAAGCCGGGAATTAGGCTCCTTGCAGCAAAGCGCATGCGCGTCGGCACTCGCGCAAGATCCCGATGACGCCTTGGTCTTCACGGGATTCGGCTTGCGACTATTCAGGATTATCATTTGTTACTAGATAGAAATAACGAACAGGTAAGTTGCGACGACTAGCGTCCCCGCCACGCTCGGACCATGCGTCCGCTGGAAAATCACGGGAGACGACGATGGTCAGCCTTCTCAACCTTCGGATCGCGCACAAGGTCATGCTCGGCGTGTCGGCCATCGTGGCCGGAGGCGGGATCGTCGGTGCGATCGCCTTCTGGGCGCTCGGGGAGAGCAACCGCCGCCTCGAGGACATGTACACGCAGGAGCTCCTCGCCATCGAGGCGCTGGACGACGTGAAGTCGTCGCTCTACCGGGTGCGCGGCGACAGCCTCGAATACGTGCTCGCCGACCGTCCGGAGACCCGCACGCAGCTGCGCGCCGAGATCGGCGAGCAGGCGGATCGCCTGGCCGTGCGCACCGGCACGCTGCGCGCCACCCGGCTCTCGGCCGAGGAGGCCGGCTACCTGCGCACGCTCGAGGAGGCGTCGGCGGACTACCTCGCGACGCTCGAGAGCGGAGTCCTCGCCGCCGTCGACGCGGGCGCGCTCGAGGAGGCGGAGCGCGTCGCCCGCACGTCGGCGGTCGAGAGCTTCCGCGCGGCGCGCGAGAGCGTCAACGCCTTCATGGAATACACCGTCGAGCGTGCGCGCCAGCGCATGGAGAACTCGCGCGCCGCCCATGCGCGCGCGACCTGGACCATGGCGGCCGCGCTCGTCGCGGCGCTCGCCGCCGCCGTCGGCGTCGTTCTCTGGCTCACGCGCAGCGTATCCGTTCCGATCCGGCAGATGACCGGGGCCATGAGCCGCCTCGCCCGCAGCGATTGGAGCGTCGCGATCCCCGCGCAGGGGCGCGGCGACGAGATCGGCGAGATGGCGCAGGCGGTCGCGGTCTTCAAGGAGAACGGCGTGGAGGCCGAGCGGCTGCGTGCCGAGGCGGCCGAGGCGCAGGCCCTGCGCGAGCGGCGCCAGGCGGCGATGGAGGCGGCGATCGCGCGCTTCGAGAGGAGCGCCGAGACGGTGACCGCCGCCCTCGATCGCTCCTCCAGCGAGCTGTCCGAGAGCGCGCGCTCGATGTCGGCCACCGCCGAGGAGACGACGAACCAGGCGACCGCCGTCGCCGCCGCCTCCGAGCAGGCGGCCTCGAACGTCGAGAACGTCGCCGCCTCCTCCACCGAGCTCGCCGCGACAGTGCAGGAGGTCGGCCGGCAGGTCGGCGAGACGGCGACGCTCGCCGGCGGCGCGGCCGACCAGGCGGGGGCGACGGTGGAGAAGGTGGGCCGGCTCACCGACGCCGCCCAGCGCATCGGCGACATCGTGGGGCTGATCCAGCAGATCGCCGAGCAGACGAACCTGCTGGCGCTCAACGCGACCATCGAGGCGGCCCGTGCGGGCGAGTCCGGCAAGGGCTTCGCCGTGGTCGCCGCCGAGGTGAAGTCGCTCGCCGCGCAGACCGGCAAGGCCACGGAGGAGATCGCCGAGCAGATCCGCGACATCCAGGGCGTGACCGGCGAGACGGCCTCCGCGATCGGCGACATCGCGGCGGTGATCCGCAAGCTCGACACCTACGCGTCCGGCATCGCCGCCGCCGTCGAGGAGCAGAACGTCGCGACCCAGGAGATCGCCCGCAACGTGGCCGAGGCGTCGTCGGGCACGAACGAGGTCTCCGCCAACATCTCCGGCGTGCGCCAGGCGGCCGCGACGACGGGCGCCGCGGCGGACCAGATCCGCGCCTCGGCCGAGGACATCGACCGGCAGGCGGGCGAGCTGCGCGCGCAGGTGACGGCGTTCCTCGCCTCGGTCCGCGCGGCGTGAGCTAACCGAGCGTTCACGATAGATCGAATGCGACGGATCGGCTTTACCGGTCGTTCAGCGCGTCCGGTGCCTTCTCGTTCCCGTGATCGAGCCCGCCGGCCAGGGAGGCCGCGGGTGCCGGACGAGGGGCCATCATGGTACGGGACACGGGTGGGACGGCGGCCGCGGGCGTGCGGCGGGGTGCGGACGCGGCGTTCGGCTACCGCGCGAGCGCGCGGGCCTCGCTCGTCGCCTCCGCGCTCGCCTGCGCCGGTCTCGTCGGCGGGGTGGCGATGCTTGCCCTCGCGATGGTCTGAGTGCGCATCCGAGAGCGGGCGGGCCGCGTCAGGCGGCCCGGGCCATGGCGGCGTTGAGGCAGGCGATCTCGACCGGGCGGCCGGGCCGGGCCAGCAGCGTGCAGCCCCGGGGCATCTCGCGCCAGCCCTCGCGCTCGGCGTCGATCGGCTCGGAGACGACGAGGAGCCCGGTCGCGCTCTCGCGCCAGTAGAGCGAGGGCGGGCGGTCGTCGCAGGCCCAGCGATAGGCGACGAGGCTCTCCCCGTCGGTGAAGGCCGCCGTGAAGCGCACCGGCTCGTCGATCTCGGCCGCCCGCACCATCGCCCGCACGGTGGCGAGCGTGCGGGCCATCGCGCCGATCGGGTCCTCGGCGAGGCCGTTCGCCAGCGCCATCAGGAAGATCGCCTCCGAGTCGGTGTTGCCCTGGCGCGCGTCGAAGAGGGTGTCGGGGATGAGCGCGTCGAGCCTGCGGCGGATGCGGGCGTAGCCGCCGATCTGCCCGTTGTGCATGAACAGGTGCCTGCCCTGCTTGAACGGATGGCAGTTTGCCCGCGTCGTCGCCGTGCCGGTGGAGGCGCGCACGTGGGCGAAGAACAGGCGCGAGCGCACCTGCTCGGAGAGGCTCGCCAGGTTCTCGTCGGACCAGGCCGGGCGGATCTCGCGGTAGAGGCCGGGCTCGGGCCGTTCCGCGTACCAGCCGATGCCGAAGCCGTCGCCGTTGGTCTCGGTCTTGGCCTCCTCGGCGTGCAGGGACTGGTGCACGAGCGAATGCTTGGGCGCGCAGACGAGATCGGAGACGAAGACCGGTTCGCCCCGGTAGGCGAGGAAGCGGCACATGGCCGGTGGGACTCCCGAGAGGGCGCCGAATCGCGTCGGATCGGCGTCGTGCGGATGATGACGCGCCCCACGTTAGGAGGTCGTGAACGCGGCGTCAGCATGGCGGGACGGGAGATGGGCGCGCCTCACCGGAAGTTCCGCCCCTTGGGCATGACCGCGGCGACGGCGCCACGCCCTCGGCTGCGCACGGCGCGCTCGGCCTCGTGGCGGTCGACGTCGCGCGCGAGCGCCGGCTCCTCGCGGACCAGCGCCCGGAAGCGGGCCTCGCGCTCGCGCTTCGTCTCCTTCTCCCGCGGATCGGGAGCGGAGCCTCCCTTGACCTCGTCGGCGCGGGCGAGGGCCTCGGGCAGCGCCTGCGCGCCGAGCCGGGCGAGGAGGCCCGACCAGTCCTCCAGCCGGTCGGCGACGACGTGGACGACGCCGTTCGCCCGCTGCAGCCGCCCGCGCACGCCTACCAGCCGCGCCCCGACGACGACGGGCCGGAAGGCCTCGAAGGTCTTGGGCCAGACGATCAGGTTGGCGATGCCGGTCTCGTCCTCGAGCGTCATGAAGATGACCCCCTTGGCCGAGCCCGGCCGCTGGCGGATGAGGACGAGGCCCGATACCGCGACCCGCGCCCCGTCGCGGGCGCCGGCGAGGTCGGCGTGGCGCGTCGCGCCGCGCCGGGCCAGCTCCGCGCGCAGGAAGGAGATCGGGTGAGCCTTCAGCGATAGTGTGAGGGAGCGGTAGTCGCACACCACCTCCTGGCCCGGCGGCATCGGGGGCAGGGCGGCGTCGGGCTCGCGCTCGGCCATGGTGGCGGCGCGAAACAGCGGCAGGTCGTCCTTGTCGCCGGAGCGCCGCAGCGCCTTGACCGCCCACAGGGCGTCGCGGCGCGTCAGCCCCAGCGAGGCGAAGGCGTCGGCCTCGGCGAGCCGCTCCAGCGTCGCCGGCGGCAGCTCCGTCCTCAGCCACAGGTCGCGCACCGAATCGTAGCCCGCCCCGCGCCGCGCCGCGAGGCGGCGCATCTCGGCCTCGTTCGCGCCCTTGATCGTGCGCAGGCCGAGCCGCACGGCGCGGGCCGAGCGGATGTCCCCGCGCATCGAGGCGTGGGCGGGGTGCAGCCGCTCGGCGGCGCGGGGGCCGGGCTCGAGCGTGCAATCCCAGGCGGAGGCGTTGACGTCGGGCGGGCGCACCTCGACACCGTGCTCGCGGGCGTCGCGCACGATCTGCGCCGGTGCGTAGAAGCCCATGGGCTGCGCGTTCAGGAGGGCGGCGGCGAACACGTCCGGATAGCGCGCCTTCACCCAGCACGAGGCGTAGACGAGGAGCGCGAAGGAGGCCGCGTGGCTCTCCGGGAAGCCGTACTCGCCGAAGCCCTCGATCTGCTTGAAGCAATGCTCGGCGAAGCTCCGCTCGTAGCCGCGCGCCACCATGCCCTCGACCATCTTCTGGGCGAAGGTGCCGATCGTGCCCACCCGCCGGAAGGTGGCCATGGCCCGGCGCAGCCGGTCGGCCTCGGACGGCGTGAAGCGCGCGGCGACGATGGCGATCTTCATCGCCTGCTCCTGGAAGAGCGGCACGCCCAACGTCTTGCCGAGCACCCGCTCGAGCTCGTCCTTCGGGCCGTGCTCCGGGGCGGGGGCGGGGTAGGACACCCGCTCGCGGCCCTCGCGGCGGCGGAGATACGGGTGGACCATGTCGCCCTGGATCGGCCCGGGCCGCACGATCGCCACCTCGATCACGAGGTCGTAGAACGAGGCGGGCTTGAGGCGCGGCAGCATCGACATCTGCGCGCGGCTCTCGATCTGGAAGACGCCGAGCGTATCGGCGCGCTGGATCATGGCGTAGACCCGCGGATCCTCGGCGGGGATCGTGGCGAGCGTCGGGCGCTCGTCGTAGTGCTCCCCGAGGAGATCGAAGGCGCGGCGCAGGCACGAGAGCATGCCGAGCGCGAGCAGGTCGATCTTGAGCATGCCCAGCGCCTCGAGATCGTCCTTGTCCCACTCCACCGTGGTGCGGTCCTCCATCGCGGCGGGGGCGACTGGGGTGACCTCGTCGAGCCGCGAGCGGGTGATGACGAAGCCGCCGGTGTGCTGCGAGAGGTGGCGCGGGAAGCCGGAGAGCTCCTGCGCCAGCGCCAGCACCCGGGCGAGGCGGGTCTCGTGCGGGTCCATGCCCAGCCGCTCGACTTCCTTCTCCTCGACGGCGGCCTTCGACCAGCCCCAGATCGAGCCCGAGAGCGCGGAGACCGCGTCCTCCGACAGGCCGAAGACCTTGCCGACCTCGCGCACGGCCGAGCGGGCGCGGTAGGTGATGACGCTCGCCGCGAGCCCGGCGCGCTCGCGGCCGTAGCGCTCGTAGACGTACTGCATCACCTCCTCGCGCCGCTCGTGCTCGAAGTCGACGTCTATGTCGGGCGGCTCCTTGCGCTCGTTGGAGACGAAGCGCTCGAACAGGAGGTCGTGCTTGGTCGGGTCGACCTCGGTGATGCCCAGGCAGAAGCACACGGTGGAGTTCGCCGCCGAGCCGCGCCCCTGGGCGAGGATCCCGCGCGAGCGGGCGAAGCGCACGATGTCGTGCACCGTGAGGAAGTAGGGGGCGTAGGCGAGCTCGGCGATGAGCGCGAGCTCGTGGCGGATGGCGGCGCGGACCTTCTCGGGGATCGCCTCGCCGAAGCGTCGGCGCGCACCCTCCCAGGCGTAGTGCGCGAGCGCCGCCTGGGGATCGGGAAAGCCCTCGCGGCCCTCCTCCGGGTACTCGTAGCGCAGGTCGTCCAGCGAGAAGGCGAGGCCGTCGAGGAAGCGGATCGTCTCGGGGATGGCGCCCGGCGCCTCGCGGAACAGCCGCGCCATCTCGTGGGCGGGCTCGAGGTGGCGCTCGGCGTTGGCCGCGAGGCGGCGGCCGGCGGCGTCGAGGGTCGTGCCGTGGCGGATGCAGGTGAGCACGTCCTGCAGGGGGCGCCGCTCGGGCACGTGGTAGAGCACGTCCCCCACCGCGATCGCGGGGAGGCCTTGGCTCTCGGCGAGGGCGAGGGTGCGCGCCAGCGTGGCGCGGGGCGCGCGGCCCCAGCCGGCCCGCGCGGCGAGCCAGGTGCCGGCGGAGGCCTCCGCGAGGGCGGGCAGGAAGCGGAGGTCCTCGTCCGCCCGCTCGAGCCGCGGCAGCACGATCAGCTGGAGGCCGTCCGCACGCTCCAGCAGGTCGTCGCGATGCAGCGCGCACGACCCCTTGGGCGCGCGGCTCTTGCCGAGCGTGAGCAGCCGGCACAGCCGGCCCCAGGCGGCGCGGTCGCGCGGATAGGCGAGGATGTCGGGCGTGCCGTCGGCGAAGGCGAGGCGCGCGCCGACCGCGAGACGCAGGTCCCGCGTGCCCGCCGCGTTCTCCGCGCGCCATTCCCGCAGCGCCACGTGCGCGCGCACGACGCCGGCGACGGAATTGCGGTCGGCGATGCCGATCCCCGACAGCCCGAGGCTCGCCGCCTGGGCGACCAGCTCCTCGGGATGCGAGCCCCCCTCCAGGAAGGAGAAGTTCGTCGTCACCGCGAGCTCGGCGTAGGGGATGTGGAGCGGGAGGAGGCCGGTCATGGTGGGGCGTCGCTCACGGTCTCACGGGTTGGCCGTCTCGGTGGCGGGGCACACGCGACGCGGCCGAGACTCCACGCGTCGCGCGACGCAACCCCGCCCCTCGCTCGCTCCCGCTCGCCGTCCCCGCCCCGATGGGGCGGGAGCTGATCGGCCGCGCGCTCATCCGAACAGCCCGTGCACGTACCAGCGGGGCGCGGCGGTCTCGCGACCGTAGAGGCCCTCGCGAAAGATCCAGAAGCGGCGTCCCGCGCTGTCCTCGGTGCGGAAGTAGTCGCGGGTGAGGCCCTCCCCGTCCCACCAGGCCGGCGCGATGCGCTCGGGACCCTCGTAGGCGGCGGTCTCGTGCAGGACGCGCCGCCAGCGGAAGCGCAGGGGCGGGCCGTCCGGCACGGTGGCGACCGCCTCGATCGGCTCGGGCCGGGCGAACAGGCGGATCGGCCGGTCGGGCGCGGCGTCGGGGACGGGCGCGAGCCAGCCGGCGGCATGGTCGTCCCCCCGGCGCTTCCCCCCGCGATCGCCCTCCGGGCGGGCCGGCGCGCCCGGCGGAACGAGCGCCGCGGCCGTCTCCGGCCAATGGCTGTCGCAGGGCGCGATCCGGCGCACGCGCTCCGTCCCCAGCCGGGCGCCGAGCGCGTCGACGAGGCGGGCGAGATCCTCCCCCGCCACCGAGCCGTCGAGCCGGCGGGCGGCCTCGTCGAGCCGGCGCGCCGAGAGCGCGGACAGGCGCACCACCTCGAACCCCCAGCCGATGTCGAGCTCGTCGCGCTCGCCGGCGAGCTTTTCCCGGAACAGCAGCGCCATGCGCGCCGGCTCGCGGGTGGGGCGGCTCGCCCCCACCCGCAGCCGCCGCACCGCCCCGTCGACCCGGAACAGCGACAGCTCGAGGGCGAGCGCCCCCTCGCCGTGACGCTCCAGCATGCCGGCGAGCTCCTCGGCGAGGTGCGCCAGCGTGCGCGAGACGTCCTCGGGCGTGAGGATCGGCTCGAAGAAGCGCCGCTCGACCACGTAGGGCGGCGCCTCGAGCCGCGCGCCGATGGCGGAGCGGGTGCGGCCGAGCGCGGCGTCGAGCCGGCTCACGAGATCCGTGCCGAAGCGTGCGGCGAAGGGCGCGCGCGGGCGCAGCGCCACGTCCTCGATGCGGGAGAGCCCGAGCCGCGCGAGCCCCTCGACCACCTCCTCGGCGACGCCGAGCGCACGCACGGGCAGCGGCGCGAGCGCGCGCGCCTCCTCGCCGGAGGCGACGATCGCCCCGTCCGCCGCCCGCGCCAGCGC